>JACPRB010000218.1 GCA_016190155.1 Planctomycetota bacterium | reverse complement strand
TCTTCTCAGGGTTCTCTGGTCCCCTCTGCGCCCCCTCACCCATGCCCCGTTTGGTTGCGGCACCGCCGCGCTGCGTCCTCAGCGTCCTCTGGCGTCGATTTCTCTTTCTCTGGGTCCTCTGTCCCCCTCCGCGTCCTCACCTCCCACACCGGACGTCCACCCGCTCGAACACGCCCTCCTCGAACTCCATCCACGGACCCGCCGCTTCCTTCAGGTCGATCACGCGGGCCCGCCAGTGGTAGCTCGTTCCCGGCGTCAGCTCGCCGCTCGTCACCGATGCCTTGCCCCCGCTGGGAACCGGCACGCCGGTCAGCAGACCGGCGCCGTCGAAGTCCCGCGAGACCGGCTCGATGTCCACCTGCAGACACACCTGGCCCCCGTCCGGATCGCCGACGACGGCGCTGAACTTGATCCGAGCCTCGGAACTCACCCCGGCATCCGCCAGCAAGGCGCCGCTGCCGAGTTCGCTCTGCTCCAAACGTTCCGGCAACTCAGGTCGAGCGTTGGCCTCTTGGGAATCCTCATAGATCTCGGCGGACCGGTGGAACGCGACATAGCCGTCGTCGGGGCGGCCGCCCACCACCAACATCTTGCCATCCTCGATTCGCACCCCGACCGCAAACTCCCGCTTCATCCTCATCGACGGCTCGCCTTGCCGCGGCCCCGTCCAAGTCCCGGTAGCGGACGAGTAGCGATGCACCTTGTCGGTAGGGCCGTTGCAGTTGCCGCCGGCCTGGATGATGATCCCCTCTCGCCGGTCGATCAGGTCCGTGGACAGGGAGAAGCAATCCCGCATTTCGGGGGTTTGAGCCGCGGAAAACCACTTCCCCTCCGAGAAGATCTCACAGTCGGTCGCCCCTCCCGAACCGGCATTGCCCGCCACTCTCACGACGCGGCCGTCCGGCAGCCCAACCAGCGCCATCATCCCCCGAGGCCCGGTCAGCGGCGCCGCGGGTCGCCAGCGTCCGGCGCCAGAATCCGCCGTATAGATCTCGCATGCCTCGGTCGCCGCGGCCTGCTTCAGAAGTCCTCCGGCGACCAACACCGTGTTGTCTTCCAGCCGAATCGCGCCGAACCACTTCCGAAAGCTCTTCATCTTGTCTGCCGGAGCGAATGAGTTCGTTGACGCCACGTAAAGGTCACAGCTGGCCGTAGCGCCGGAAACGCCGCTGATGACGCCGTCGGCGGTGTAGAATGTCGTCGTCGTCGCCCCGCCGATGACCAGAACGCGGCCGTCGGCCAGAAGGACCGCGGAGTGATAGGCGCGCCCGGAACTCATGCGGTTGGCGGTAGAAAACCACGCCCCGGCGCCGGCGGGATCCCAGACAAAGGCAGAATCCAGCGTCGGAGACTCCGTAGGTTCCCCCGGAACGTAGCCGCCCGTCAGCAACACCTTTCCATCCCGCAGGCATGTCAGGACCGGAAGCCGGCGAGCCTCCGACGCCGGAACGGCACCCGTGCTGCTCCACGTCGAGGTGACCGGGTCGAAGACCTCGCCGCTCGACAAAGCGTTGCTCTTGTTCCTGCCGCACGCGACAAGCACCCGCCCGTCTTCGAGACGAACGAGACCAGGAGAGCTCCGCTCCGCCGCCATGCTCGCGGTCGACGACCATGTCCAGCCAATCCAGAGCGGATACTCCGCCGACGGAAGCGCTACCGTCACCTCCACGGTGCGCCGTCCCTTGAGGTCGACGCCCGCCACCGCGGGAGGAATCGCCCGCACGCCATTGGCCAGTATCTCGCCCCCTTTCAGTTCCCCGGCCGCGTCGATGACCACCGGCCGCGACAGGCGCAACCATGCGACATTCCCCTTGCCCCGCAGCTCAAGGTATCCTTCGGGCGCCAACGTCACCGCCTCCACCCCGGCCCCCAGTTCCACCTCGAGGGTCGGCGCGGCCTCGGGAACATGAACCAACGCGTCCACCCATTCCGAACCGCGCACGTAGAGCGCACTCAGCCTCCCATTCTCGGTGACGCAACGGATCTCATCGGCCTGCGCCGCCCTCGCGGACACGTACTCGAGGAGCGAATGACACGCCCCTGCTTGGACGAGGGCCTCGCGAACCTCCTGAGCGTTCGCCGGCTCCAGGGCCTCGTCACGCCGAATCATGCGTGCCTCGACGGGACCCGCCGTGATCTTCAGCAGCGGCCACGCCACGTCGATCGGTCGCTCTACGAGCCGCCATCCTCCTCGCGTCGACGGCGGCTGCGGATCCGACACGACCGGGGGAATCGCCGGCGACGGATCGCCCGTCAAACCCCTGATGGCGGCCAATCGCTCGCGCGCCACCGGATGATCCGACTTCAAGACCAGCACCTGTTCGTAGAGCTCCGCGGCCCCCGCCGGACGTCCCTGTCGCTCCGCCCGGACGGCGCTCTCGATCAGATCCGCGATATGCCGATCGGAGTCCGTCGTGCGAACCGCCAGAACCACGACGATCGCGATGGCCACGACGATCGCGGCCGACACGGCTCCGGCGCTCACCGCGCGATGTCGGCGAATCCATCGAACCGTCTTCCTCCCGACTCCGGGCGGCCGCGCCTCGACCGGCTTTCCTTCTCGATATCGCTTCAATTCCTCCGCGAGCTCCGCGGCGTCGCCGTACCGCTTCGAAGGGTTCTTCTCCAGAGCCTTCAGACAAATCGCTTCGAGAATCCGGTCCGCTTTGGGATTCGCTTTGGTCGGCGGGTGCGGATCGTCCTGGAGGATGTGCGTGTACACCTCCGCGACCGTCTCGCCCGCAAACGGCGGCCGGCCCACGAGGAACTCGTACAGGATGCTCCCCAACGCGTACACGTCCGTCCGAGGCGAGATCTCCCCAGGCGATCCCCGCACCTGCTCCGGCGCCATGTAAAGGGGCGTCCCCAATCTCGCTCCAGTGTTCGTCAACGCCGAACCCGACTCCACCAGATGCGCCAATCCGAAGTCCCCCACCTTCGCTTCGCCTGCGGCCGTCACCAGGATGAACCCCGGCTTGAGATCTCGATGGACGATTCCCTTCTCGTGCGCCGCCCCCACCCCCCGCGCCGCCTTCTCCAACAAATCCACCATCCCTCGAAGGTCCAGCGCCCGCGTCTCCATCAGGCGCGCCAGCGAGACGCCCTCCACCAGCTCCATGACCAAGTAGAGCTCCCCGTTCGTCTCGCCGACGTCGTGGACGGCGATGACATTCGTGTGCGACAATCCCGCCGCCACGCGCGCCTCCCGCAGGAAGCGCAGCCGAAGCGTGTCGTTTCCCGCCCCCTTGGCCCGCAGCACCTTCATCGCCACCGCGCGATTCAAGCTCCGGTCCCAGGCCCGATAGACGACGGCCTGCGCCCCTTCTCCAAGGCGCTCACGGATCTCGTAGCGCTGCATCTGCACCGCTTCGTGCTCCCGCCGTCGGTGCTCCGTCAGCAGTTCTGCCAGGTGCGTCGCGGTCAAGAGCCGCCGTTGAACCAGGATCTGGCCGAGCCGGGCCACATGGCCCCGAAGCGCCGAGTCCTTCTGTTCGCTCAGGCACTGGTCGAGCTGTTCCTGCGTGATGAGCTGCAGCTCCACGGCCAGAGTGCCGAGCTGGGTATCGGCCGCGCTCTGGCCTCCCGTGCCGCTGGATGAACCCTTGCGTTGAGGATCCTGCGATAGACTCATGGCGAGAAGTCGCCGCCAGGCGTTACGAAATTATAGCCCGCGCCAGCGCCTCGAGGTGCGCCCGCTCGTGCAAGGCCGTCACCGAGATCCGCAGCCGCGCCGTACCTTCCGGCACCGTCGGCGGCCGGATCGCCGGGACAAACAGGCCGCGCTCCCACAGAGCCGCGCCGGCCGCCAGCGCGCGCTCGTTCGATCCCAATCTCAAGGAGACGATCGGACTCTGCGCGCGCACTCCCAGCTGCGCTGCGAGATACTCCACGTTTTCCCGAAGCCTGCGACGCGGCTCATCGGCTTGCTGCACGAGCTCGAGTCCCACGCACGCGGCCGCCGCCACCGCCGGCGGTGGCGCCGTCGTGTAGATGAACGCCCTCGCGCGGTTCACCAGGAGCTTCCGGAGGGACTCCGATCCGCACACGAATCCGCCGCACGCCCCGGCCGCTTTCGCCAGATTGCCCGTCTGGATGATCCCTCGCCCTTCCAACCCGAAATGCTCCACCGTGCCCCGCCCGTGAGCTCCGAGCACGCCCGTTCCATGAGCGTCGTCGACGACGAGAGTGGCCCCCGCTTTCTCCGCGACGGCCCCAAGCTCCGGAAGCGGCGCCAGTTCCCCGTCCATCCCGAACAAGGCGTCCGTCACCAGCAGCTTGCGCCGGGCAGGACCTCGCAGCGCCCGCGCGGCATCCTCCGCATCCGCGTGACGATAGCACTCCACTCGAGCCCGGGAGAGACGGCATCCGTCGATCAGACTGGCGTGATTCAATTCATCCGAGGCGATCAGCGTCTCCTCGTCGCCCAGCGCCGTCAAGAGGCCCACGTTGGCGGTGGTGCCGGAGACGAACGCGAGGGCGGCCTCCTCGCGCTTGAACTCCGCGACGCGTTCTTCGAGCCGCCGATGCCACACGGTGGTGCCGGCCAACAGGCGGGATGATCCCGCCCCCCAGCCGAACTCCGACGCCGCGCGCGCCGCCGCCTCCGCCAATCGAGGAGCCTGCGACACGCCGAGATAATCGTTCGAAGCGAAGCTGACGAACTCCCGGCCCCCGATGACGACCATGGGGCCTCTCGCGCGATCGATCACGCGCGGAGCCCTCAGCGCATGCGCTCCTTCGAGATCGTCGAGCGCGCGCCGGATTTCCGCGTCCAACGTCACGCCCGCCCCCCCTTACGGCGATTCGTCTTCGTCAGGAGCGAGAGGTCCGGCATGAGGTCGTGCCGCGTCAAATCGCGGTGCAGCGGGGTGACGGCGATGTATCCCGACTGCACGGCGCGCTGATCCGTCGGCGCTTCCCCGTTCGTCTCGGACAACTCCCAGTCCTTCATCCCGTGATACCAGTAGTAGACGCGGCCCCGCGGGTCCGTTCGCCGGTCGAAGCTGTCGAGATACGGCTGCATCTCTTGGCGCGCCGCCACCACGCCCCGGATCTTCGCCGCCGGGATGTTGATGTTGTAGACCACGCCGTCGTCGCGTCGCGCGCGATGGAGCCGTTCGATCAGTCGCACCGCCGCCGTGGCCGCCGGTCGCCACCGCGGCCGATCCGACACCTCGAGGGAAACCGCGTACGCCGGATAACCGTGCTGGGCGCCTTCCAGCGCGCCCGCCAGCGTGCCCGAGTAGAGCACGTTGTTGCCGCAGTTGAGGCCGAAGTTCATGCCGCTGACGACAATGTCGGGGGGCTTGCGCAGCAGGGCCCGCATCGCCAGCTTGACCGCGTCCGCGGGCGTGCCGTCGACCGAGAACGTGACCTCGTCGCGGGCGTGGACCGTAATGGGCCGGTGCAGGCTGATGGAGCACCCCGTCGCGCTCTGCTGTCGATCGGGGGCCACGATGATCACTTCACCGAGGCGCCTCAGGGCCGTGCGCAACGCCTGGATGCCCGGGGCGTCGATGCCGTCGTCGTTGGTCAGAAGGATTCGCATCCGCGGAGTATAGAGTCGGCGGAAGCCAGGGGCAAGATCGGCCGCAGGGCTCTCTGGCTTACGGCTTATCATGCGTTATACTGGCTCTGGATGGATGTCTCCATGCCGCCCGACGCGGTTTGCGTCCCATGCCCGTGCGGGAAACGCGCCATCGTCGAGTCGCGGTGGTTCAACAAGCCCCAGAGCTGCGCCGCCTGCGAACGGCAGTTCATGGTGCTCATGATCCAGGAGCCGGCAGGCTGGCGCCCGCAAGTGATGTTCGCCGGCTTCACGGAATCCAAAACCTCATCCGGCGGCCCTGCCCCCACCCAAACCACCGGCCCGTGGTTCAACGTCCTGTGCGCCTGCGGCCGCAAGATCGGCGTCGATCGCCGCTTGGCGGGCCGCATCACCCGCTGCTCGATGTGCAACCAGGAGATCCTGATCGCCTTGCGCCCCACCCCCGGCGGCGGCGACACGACCGAGATCATCCGGGGCGCCTCCGACAAGACGTCGTTCGCCTTCCCCACCCCTAGGGACCTGCCCCCTCCGCCGACCGAGATGCACCTGCTGTGCACCTGCGGCGAGGAACTGCTGATCCTGCGCGAGTTCTACGGCAGCATCATCCGCTGCGGCACCTGCGGCATCCGGCTGCAGCTGCGATTGCACTACGACGGCGAGCGCAACCGCTACGAATTGCACGTGGAGGTCATCACGTAAGGGGCTGAGTTCGCGCCAAAGGCCCCTTTCCTCGGAAACTCCGCGTCTTCTCCGCGTGCTTCGTCGTGGTTACCGGGAATCCTCTCTGGACGACTCACGCTCAAGATACTCTCGCGGCACGAAGATGTTTTATGGCGCCCTTTCAACACGGATTTCTCGGATTCTGAGGATTCTCACGGATTATACCCACGCGTGTGCGCACAACCTTCCTCCTCAAGAAACTC
>JACPRB010000221.1 GCA_016190155.1 Planctomycetota bacterium | reverse complement strand
TTCGCCCGTTCCGGGCTTCTGGTCCGCGCGGGCATCCATTCTCCGCCGGCCGCACACGACCTTTCGCAAAGGCCTTCGAGCGCAGGAACGGGTAAACGCAAGAACCGGTGAACGGAAGAACGAAGGAACGGCTGAACGGTTACCGGTGGGCTATTGAATCCCGGGGGAAAGGCGCATGAGTAAGTCCGGCAAGTCCGAGGCTTCCGTCTCCGGCCGCGAGAAGATCCGCGAGCTCGCCGCGCTGGCGTTCGTCCTGGCGGCGTTCTTCGTCTTCGTCTCGCTCGTCACGTACGATCCCGGCGACATCGCGGCGATCAAGTATCCTCCGAACAACCCGGTCTTCAACAAAGGCGGCCGGATCGGCGCGGCCCTGGCCTACTTCCTCTACGCCAACCTCGGCCTCGCGGCGCACCTGGTGGCGTTCCTCACCGCCTTCTGGTCGTTCATGGTGTTCTTCCGCCGCAAGACCGCCGGCCTCACGCTCAAGATCATCTCCGTCGTGATCGCCGTGCTGGCCGCCGCGACGCTCCTGTCGCTTCAGCCCTTCTTCAGCGCGCTCACCGGCACGGCCCCCGGCGCGGGCGGCGCGTACGGCAAGGCGGCCGAGATCGTGCTCGTGAAGAACCTCGGCGGCGCCGGCGCGGCGCTGGCCGTCGTCCTGGCCTTCGCCCTGTCGATCGTCCTGGCGACCGATTGGATGCTCTGCGTGCTCTTCGCGCGGGCGTTCGCCTGGCTCAAGGCGCTCTCGCCCGCGGCCATCGAGCGGCGCACGGCCGAACGCGAGAGCCGCGACGCCGAGGAGGCGCGCCGAGAGATCGTCAAGAAAGTGGCCGTCGAGCGGCGCAAGCTCGCCGAGATCGATCCGCCCAAGGCGGTCGATCCCCGCGCGCCGACGGAGAAGTTCGACGCGCCCACCCCCAAACCCCTTCCGGTGCGCCCGGCGCCGAAGGACCTCATCGCCGTCGCCGCCAAGCACAGCGACCACAAGCCCGCCGCGCCGTACGAGCAGCCCCCGATCGACACATTCGACAAGAAGGCCGACAACGGACCCTCCATGAAGGAGAGCGAGATCCGTGACCGCATGGCCATCATCGAGAACACCCTGCGCGACTTCCGCATCGAGTCGCGCGTGGTCAACTACGAGATCGGCCCCGCGACGACCACGTACGAGCTGGAGCTGGCGCCCGGCACGGCCTGTCACAGCGTCAGCGCGCGCGCCAACGAGCTGTCGATGAAGCTGCAGGTCCCGCCTGTCCGCGTCGTCGCCCCCATCCCGGGGAAGGGCACGGTGGGCGTGGAAGTCCCCAACCCCACGATCAACGTCGTGCGCATCCGCGAGTTCCTGGACCGCAATTACGCCGACCTGCGCAAGATCCCGCTGCCGCTGCTCTTGGGCAAGACCAACTCCGCGGAGCCGATCGTCAAGAGCCTCGCGCAGATGCCGCACCTGCTGATCGGCGGCTCGACCGGCTCCGGCAAGAGCGTCTGCCTCAACGCCATCATCACGTCGATGCTCTGCGGGATGAGCTGGGACGAGATGAAGCTCATCCTCATCGATCCGAAGATGGTGGAGCTGTCGATCTACCGCGACATCCCGCACCTGTGGGCGCCCGTCGTGACCGACTCGAAGAAGGCCGCGCAGGTCCTGGAGTGGCTGGTCAAGGAGATGGAGGACCGCTATCGCCTCCTCTCGCGGGTGCAGGTCCGCGACGTCGACGCCTTCAACCGGCTGGGCGAGAAGAAGCTGGTCGAGCGACTCAACGAGGCGGAGGCGGACGAGCAGGAGATCGCGGAGACGCCGCGGCGCCTGCCGTACATCGTGGTGGTGATCGACGAGCTGGCCAATCTCATGCATGTGGCGCGCAAGGAGGTCGAGACGACCATCGCGCTCTTGGCGGCCAAGGCGCGCGCGATCGGAATCCATCTGGTGTGCGCCACGCAGCGCCCGTCGACGGACGTGGTGACGGGGCTCATCAAGACGAACCTGCCCTCGCGCATCTGCTTCCGCGTAGCCAGCGCCATCGACAGCCGCATCATCCTCGATCACAAGGGCGGGGAGTGCCTGTTGGGGAAGGGCGACATGCTGACGATCCTGCCGCCCGACTACAAGCCGTGGCGCGGCCAGTGCACGTACGTCTCCGACGACGAGATCCGCGGCGTGGTGCAGTACCTCAAGAGCAAGGCCAAGCCCGTCTACCACAGCGAGCTCGTGGAGATCGAGCGCGCGACCGATTTCGAGGGCACGGAGGACGACGATCTCTTCGAGGAGGCGGTGCGGATCGTGTTGGAGGAAGGGCGCGGGTCGACGTCGCTGTTACAGCGGCGGCTGGAGATCGGCTACTCGCGGGCCGCGCGGCTGGTGGACGCGATGGAGAAGTACGGGGTCGTGGGCGGGTTCAACAAGTCCAACGCGCGCGAGGTGCTGGTCTCAATGGAGGAGTGGGAGGCGCGCAAGAAGGCGCCGCAGCGGGGGTGATCCATGCGGAGCATGAAAGCGAATCTCATCGCGTGGCTGGCGGTTTCAGCCACCGCCTGTGCCGTGAATCCAGAGCAGGGCGATCTCGAAGGACAAGCGGCTCGCTACGGTGTGAATTATCCAGATCTCGTTCAGCGAGCCAGGACCGACGACGACGCCTTGCGAGGCTTCATGCTGCTGCGCCTGATTACGGACGCGTGCGGAAGTGAAGCGTATGGAAGCGACCTGCTACGGCTCTTGGAAATTCGGGGCGACGGCCCGTTCGCGGCCGTGCTCCTCTCCGTGACGCCGACAGTCAAAGCCAATGTCTTGGATGCTCTCCTCTTTGAGCTTGGTCCGCTGGACACGGGCAATTCCACAGGGTTGGACTTCCAGCGGCGATTCCCCCTGGTTTCGAAGGCGATGTTCAACAGGGACTGACCGTACCGGATCGATCACCGCCTGCTGTCGACGATCTTGTCCGCAATCTCGAGGATCATGCGATCGAGCGTGCGCCGCAGGTGCGACTTCGGCGCGTAGTTCGCCTCTGCCGCCATGTCGACCCTTTTCTCGTTCACGGTGAGCTCGTAGCACTTCTGGTACGCCCGGTCGTCGGACGGGTCGTACACCGCGATGGTCTTGCCGCCGTAATTCTTGACGACGGCGAAGCACGGCACGTCTGTCGGCCCGTCGCCCACATACACCATGTTCCAGAAAGGGATGCGGATCTGCTCGTGCGGCATGTGGACGTTCACGTCCTCGCTCATAGAGATGAGGTTCTTCGAGATGCGGAAGAGCATCTGCGTCTTCGCCGTGTGGCTGACGCACCGCTTGGGCCGCCAGAGCCGGCCGTCGCGCTCGTCGAATTCGCAGCCGAAGACGGCCTTGAGATGCGGCGTCAGCGGGCTGCCCTTGACCAGCTCCTTGAGACCCGACGTCACCACGTAATACTCCAGCTGCACGCCGAATTCGCGGTACTTCGTGTTGTCCAACAGCGCGCGCATCTGCGGCAACGCGTCGGGCAACCCCGGGTAGAACTTGAGATCCTGCCCCATCGCCCGCAGCTCCGCGTTGGAGAGCTTCGCCACCTCCGGATGGTCGAGCAGCTGGTACATCCACGCCAGCTCGCTCTCGTAGAGGTGGTCGGCGACGAGCGCGTTGGTGCGCCCCCAGAAGGGCTTGGGCTCGATCCCGAAGCGCTTGAAGATCGCGTCTTCCTGCATATAGGAAGGCGACAGGGTCTTGTCGTAATCGAAGACCACGCCGACGATGTTCTGCGGTTGGGGCATCCGAGAGGATAGTCTATCTTGAGCCCCGTCACAGCACCAGCGACCGCCCGAACTTGCGAAGCCAGCGTTCCTGATCGCGGTACGAGGGACACAGCCGCCCCACCGCCGCCCAGAACCTCGGCGAATGGTTGAGCTCCGCGAAGTGTGCCAGCTCATGCGCGATCAAGTAGTCCACGATTTCCATCGGCGCCAGCACCAAGCGCCAATTGAACGACAACGCGCCCGACGCCGCGCAACTCCCCCAACGCGACTTCAAGTCGCGCACTCGCAGCGTGCGATATCGAATCCCGTGCGCCACCGCCATCGCGTTGACCCGATCCGTGAACACGCGCTCCGCCTCGGCGCGATACCAGCGTTCGAGCGCGCGGCGGACCGTCCCCTCCGCGCGCCGCGGCACGTGCACGACCAACGCGTCGCCCAGCCGTCCGACGCGTTCCGGTCCGACGTTCAAATCCAGCGCCAGCTCACGCCCCAGATAGGGGACCTTCGCGCCGTGGATCAGCCGCCGATCGGGAACCACGCGCGCCATCCGCTCGAAGCGATCCAGAGTCCGCAGAATCCATCGTCGATGGGCCCGCAGGAACGGCGCGACGCGCGCCTCGTCCATCTGCGCCGGCAACGTCACCCGCAGCCCACGGTGCAGCCGCACCTGCGCGCTGACGTGCCGCGCCCGCGTGCTCCGGTAAAGCTCGAACGCCACGCGCCTACCGTTCAGGTCGATTTCGGGCATGATCACATGTTGGCCAGCGCCCTGACCTCCGGATCGGCCACCGCTTTCTCGATCGCTTCCTGGGCCTGCGGCGTGCCTTGCGCCGCCAGCGCCAGGACCGCCGCCGCCCGCGTCTCCGCCCGGTAGCCCTTCACCAATCCGAAGAGGCGGGGTCGCATCCGCGCGATCTCCACCAACGTCGGCACCACCGCCATGTTCGGCGCGCCCGCGAAGTACTTGCAGCAGCGCACGAGCTGCTCCTCGTCCTCCGTCTCTTCCAAGATGCGCCCGATCTCCGCGCTCACCTCGGTGAGTTTCATCGTCCCGGCGATCTCGATGCCCTCGCCGCGGTCGGTCGAATCCGAATTGGCCAAGAGACGCCGCACGACCGCGAGCGTGAGCGACCGCGGTCCCTTCTGCGCCACGCGCAGCACCTCGCGACGCACCGCCGGAGCGCCCTGATCCAGCAGCGCCGCCAGCGGAACCGCCAGCGACGGAGACTGCAGCACGTCCGCCACCTCCAGCACGCGCACCAGCCGTTCCGGCGCGGACTCGGGTTTGAGCACCGCCGCAAAATCAGAGGCGAGCGCCTCGACCGTGGGAGCCAGCGCGCCGGCCAACGCGCGACGCGCCGTCGCATCCGGCTCCTCGGCCAACACTTCCACTAACTGCCGGCGGGCCGAACCGCCGATCGCCAGGAGGATCTCGATGGCCGCCCGGCGATCCGCTTCCTGCGTCTTGCGCGCCGCCGCGATGATGCGTTCGAACGCGCGCGACTCGAGGATCTGCAGCAGCCCCTGTTCGCACATCTTGCGAAGCTCGGGCGGCGTGTCCGCGGCTTCCAAGCGCTTGCGCAGCGTCCGCGACGCGATCTCGGACAGCTCCCGCAGGCAATTCGACGTCACCGCCGCCGGCACCCAGATCGGCAGCAGGTTCGCCGCCGCCTGGAAGTGCAGCGGTCCCGTATCCTCCGCCAGTCGCAGCCGCAACGGAGGCGCCGACCGCGCCACCTCGAGCTGCCGCGTGCTGGGGGAGGCGTACGCGATCGCGTGTTCCAGCAAACGGTACGACTGGCGCCGGTGCGCCAGCGCCTTGTCGTGGAAATGCTCGCCCAGCCGGTCGACCAGCTGCTCCGCCAGCGGTCGCCCCGCGCCGTAGGTGAGCGCCTCCACGAGCACGTGGAATTCGTGCTCCAGCTCGATCGTCAGGAACTTGTCGTATGGGCGCGCCAGATGCGTTCGAGCCCGAAGCTCCGCGCGGATGGGGCGCGGCGGCGGTTTGAGGATTTGGTGTTCCTCCCCACCCGTCTGCGCGCGCTCGTAGCTCAAGAGCGCCACGGCGATGTGCGTGAACTGCGCCATGAGTCCTTCGCGCACCTCCGCCCGCTGAAGATCGCCCACGGCCATCGAGAGCGCGCTCACGAGAGCGCGCACCTCATCTTCCTTGAGCCCCTGCCATAGGGAGATGCTCTTGAACTCGCGCTGGTCGATCTCGCGTGCTAGCCAGCTCCCCGCCTCGCTGAAGAATTTCTTGTCGGCGGGCATCCCGTTGATCACGAGCTCGTCCTCGGCGATGCCCAGCGTGATCGCCGGCACGAGCGCGATGAGTTCCATCATCGACTTGCACGCCTGGACGGCGCTCTCGTCCACCAGCGGGTGGCCGGGAGGATACAGTTTGAGGTTGTCCACGCCGGCCTTGAGGAATCGCAGCGCGTCGCGCACCGCCGGCAGGTGCTCCGGCGGCACGGGCTGATCGCCATGGCGCGCCTTCTGGTGCAGCTGCGTGGGTTGCGCCTCGAACGCCTTCTGAACGACGTCGACGGCCTCGAGCTTCTCGTGGGCGAGGAACCGATCCCAGTGATCCGGGGCGGCCCGCAGCCGGTCGAAGGGCGCCACGAACGCGTCGACCACCTTCTCCAGGCGGGCCGGATCGAACTCGCGCATGATCGTGATCGACTCCACGAGCCGCTCGTCGAGCAGCGCCAGGAAGTCCATCGCAACCATGGCCGTCGAGGCCACTCCGTTGAGCGTCGGTCCGAAAGGGGTCGACGCGATCGTGAAGCCCGGCGCGGCGGCCATGAGCGCCTCGAGCGATCCGCGCACCTGCGCCATGAACTGCGCGGCCACCTGGCTCCATTGCGGGTAAAGCCGGCGGTTTTTCACCGCCGCCGTAAAGTGACGCAGCATCGCCAGGGCGTGGTCCGTCGCGGCCGGCGACAGCGCTTCCGTCGCCGGCGCCATTCGCGGCCGCCGCGAGCCCTTGCGCCGCGGAGGCTGGATGAGCGCCGCGCGCCGGCGCGCCACGGCGTCGAAGTGCTGCGCGCGCGTCTCCTCGCCTGCGCTGCGATAATGATAGGCCAGCTCGTCGGCGATGTGGGAGGTGTCGCCGCCGTGACGCGCTTCCTGGACGACGCCGACGCGGCCGTGGATGACCTTCTGTTCCGCCGCATCGCCCGTGGCCAATCGCACGCGCCGCGCATGCGAGGCCGGGAAGGAGAGGATCTCCTCCTCGCCTTCGCCCGGCAGCAGCAGCCGCGCCCGGCGCGCTTCGTCGATGAAGTCCAGCGTCTCCGCCTCGCGCTGGCCGAGGACTTCTTGGAGGAGTTCCGCGTCCACCCGGGTGCCGATGACCGCGGCGCGCGTGAGCAGCCAGTTGGCCCCCGGAGGCAAGGCCGCCGCGACGGCTCGGATCGCCCCTTCGAGATCCTTGGACAGGTCCGCGGTCGTCAACGGCGGGAGCGTCCAGCGGCCGTTGGTCAACTTGAGCTGCCCGCGCAGGAGCAGCGCCCGCACGGTCTCCTCGATATAGAGCGGATTGCCGGCGGAGCATGTGACGAGCTGTTCGACGGCGTCGGGGGCGACGTCGGCGTCCGGCAGGATCGCGCTCAGCATCTGGCGGATGTCTTCGGCGGCCAGCGGGTCCAGCGTGAGGCGGGCGGTCGTGGACTCGCGATCTCGAACGAGTTCGCCCATCCACGTACGTTCGAAGTCCGACCAGGCGATATCGCTGGTGGCCACGAGCATCATCGGAAGGCGCCGCTCCAAGGCCACGCGATAGACTTCGATCGACCCTTCGTCGGCGTGTTCGACTTCGTCGGCGACGATGATGAGGGCGCCCACTCCCGCCAGTCCCTCGAGCAGCGTGACGCAGGCCTCGAGCGTCAGTTTGCCTTGTTCGGCCAACTCGGACTCCGGCGGCGCCGGATCGGGCGGCGGCAGCTCGTGCGACAAGCCCGCGAGCGCCGTCCGGTGGACGGCGGACAGACGTTCGTACACGCCCATGACCTTGGCGCGCTCCGTGGTGAGCAGCCGCTCGATTTGTTCGGTCAGTGTCGCGTACGGCGTGTTCTCGCGCGTCTCCGGGCAGGAGGCGGCCAAGATCATGAACCCCTCGGGGCGCGCCCATCGGCCGAACTCCTGCAGCAGTCGGGATTTTCCGATGCCGGGCGGTCCCGTGACGACGGCCACTTGCGGCCCGACCTCGCGGGCGGACGCGGCCAGCTGTCGCAGGCGCGACTGTTCCGGACCGCGGCCGACGAAGACGGGACAGGGCAATCCGCGGAAGATGCCGATCTCCGCCAGGGCCGATGGATCCAGGCGGCCGGCGACGGCGACGCGATTGCGCCCCGTGTGTTTGGCGACGAACAGCGCGCGTTCGCCGCACTCGATCAGGGCGGCCGGCGAGCGGGCATCGGTGGGATACGCGGCGACGGCGGCGCTGGCGGTGATGGGGACGACGACGGGGGAAGGGCCAAGCCGGTCGTGGATGGCGAAAGCCTCGCGCTCGATGGCGGCTCGCAAGGTCTCGGCGACGGCGGCGCCGCGATCGCGGTCGGCGTCCGGCAGGAGCAAGCCGTACGAGTCGCCGGCATAGCGGTAGAGGAGGGGATCGGGATCGACGCAGGAGAGGAACCGGCCCGCGACGTCCAGGAGGACCCGGTCCGCGTTGTCGGCGCCGATGCGTTCGACGATGCTCTTGAAGTTGTCGAGGTCGAGCAGGACCAGGGCGCCATGGCCGGTGGGCACGCGTTCGCGCAAGGCGGCGAAGAGGGCGCGGCGATTGTACAACCCCGTGAGGCTGTCGAGCATCGACAGGTCGGCCGGACCGCGTGCCGCGTCGGACATAGAGTTTTATTCTTCCACGGGGTCCGGCCTGCGCCGGCCCCACCTGACGGACGATCAGTATAACTATACCCTGCGGTTGCACCCGTCCACGGTTTCCTTATAATGAGCCGCACTCGGTGCCCGTAGCTCAGCTGGATAGAGCACCTGGTTGTGGCCCAGGACGTCGCGGGTTCGAATCCCGTCGGGCACCCCATATCGGACTCGGCTGCGCACCCAGCGCTTTTGGGGCCACACTCGGTGCCATTTTGGCCGGATTCGTGGCCTTCTGACGGCCCGTGACCGTTCCCGTTCGTTCCGTTGGGCCCACCGCCCAGATTCTCAATCATCTCGCGCAGAAGCCGCCCGGGATCGGCCCGGAACGGGCGCTCGAAGAACGCGACCTCCAATTTCCCGTGCTGAGCATCGGGGTCTTTTCGCCACCGCACGTAATTGATGAACTTCGGCAGGCAGTCCTTCAGGTGATCGGGCGTGAGCCGTGGGTGGTCGAGGATGCCGGCCAGATAGCGGATCGTCTTGCCCGCCACTTCGATCCGCATGGCGGTCCGCTCGAGCTTTGAGATTTCTCCATCCATGCGGGACACGGTGGCTTCAAGCTCCTTCTTCTCC
>JACPRB010000220.1 GCA_016190155.1 Planctomycetota bacterium | reverse complement strand
TTCACGGTCTTCGGCGCGCCCTCGACCAGATCCTTGGCTTCCTTCAAGCCCAGGCTCGTCGTCGCGCGCACCACCTTGATGACGTTGATCTTGTTGGGGCCCGCGTTCTTGAGGATCACGTCGAACGACGTGGGAGCTTCCGCCTTGGCGGCCGGAGCCGCCGCTCCGGACGGGGCCGCCCCCGCCGGCGCCGCCGCCTTCACGCCGAACTTCGCCTCGAAGGCCCGCAGCGACTTCGACAGCGACAACGCCCCCTCGCGCGCCAGAAGCTCGCCCAGGAGCTGCACCTTCTCCTGGTCGCTCAGCGTCTGGGACTGCTCCAGCAAGGACGTCACGTTCGCCATCACTTCTTCTCCTTATCCACGATCGCCTGCAGCGTGCCGACGAACTTCCTGGGGATCTCGTTGAGCGTGCTGACGAACTGCTGGGTCACGCCGAGCATGACCCCCAGCACCTGCGCCAGAAGCTGCTCGCGGCCCGGCAGCCTGGACAGCTCCGTCACCTGGGCCGCCGTCAACAGCTTCCCGTCCACCAGCGCCGCCCGGATCTCGGGTTTCTGATGCTTGTCCCGGTAGGCGACGAGCTTCTTGGCGGCCGTTACCGGGTCAGCCCCGGTGATGACGGCGTTCATCCCGGTGAGGAACTGCTGCAGATCCTTCAGCCCCAGCTTCTCGAACGTGTGATGGGCGATCGAGTTCTTGAGGGCGTTGATGCGCACCTTCTCGGCGCGCAACTCGCGGCGGAGCTCCGTCGCCTGATTGGCGGTGAGCCCCTGCGTGCCCACCAGGAAGAAGTTCTTCTGATCCTGGTACTTCTTGACCAGCTCGTCGACCACGCGCTTACGCAACACTTTTGACATGATCCACCCCTAGCCTTGCACGGCGACCGGAATCCCGGGGCTCATCGTCGCGGACACGGACACGTTCTCAATGTACTGGCCCTTCACCGTGGTAGGACGCAGCGACTTGATATGCTCGATGAACGCCTCGACGTTCGCGTTGAGATCCGCTTCGCTGAAGGAGAGCTTCCCGACGGCCGCGTGCACGTTCCCGTTGGCGTCGTTGCGGAACTCGATCTTTCCGGCCTTGAACTCCCGCACGGCCGTACGGACGTCTTCCGTCACGGTGCCGTTCTTCGGGGACGGCATGAGCCCTTTGGGGCCCAGCACCTTGCCGAGCTTCGAGATCACCTTCATCGTACGCGGCATCGCGATGGCGACGTCGAAATCGAACCAGCCGCCCTCGATCTTCTTGGCCAGCTCCTCCATCCCGACCTCGTCCGCGCCCATCTCCTGGGCGGCGCGCGCCTCCTCGCCGTCGGCGAAGACGATCACGCGGCGCTGCTTCCCGATGCCCTTGGGCAGCGCGAGGGAACCGCGGATGTTCTGCTCGCTCTTCTTCGGGTCCACGTTGAGCTTGATGGAGACCTCGACCGCCGAGTCGAATTTCGTCGGCGTGAAGCTCTTGAGGATCTTCACCGCCTCGGGGATCTCCACTTTGCGATTGGGATCGACCTTCGCCGCGTCCGCCCGGAAACGCTTACTCTTCTTCTTCATAGTCGTAGGCCATTCACCCTTCCACTTTGATGCCCATATTGCGCGCCGTGCCCTCGATGATCTTCACCGCCGCCTCCATCGACGCGGCGTTGAGATCCTTCATCTTGAGCTTGGCGATCTCTTCAAGGTGCTTGCGCGTGACCGATCCCACCTTCTCCTTGTTGGGCAGGCCGCTGCCCTTGACGACGTTGGCGTGCTTCTTCAAGAGCACGCTGGCCGGCGGCGACTTGTACGTGATTTCAAACGTGCGGTCCTTGTAGACCGTCACGATGCACGGCACGATCAAGCCGTTCTCCTTGCGCGTCGCATCGTTGAAACGCTTGACGAACTCGCCGATGTTGACGCCGTGCTGACCCAGCGCAGGCCCGACCGGAGGGGCGGGCGTGGCCTGCCCGCCGGGACACTGCAGCTTGATCTTGACCATCACTTCTTTCTTGGGAGGCATCGTTCACCTTTCTGCTGACACAACCATCCAGCCGATGGGGGATGACCGGTTCGCGTTAAATCTTCTCCACCTGCCAATACTCCAGGTCCACCCGGGTCGGGCGTCCGAAAATCGTGATCGTGACCACCACGATCCCCTTCTGCGGGTTGATCTCCTCGACGACGCCGTCGAAGTTCTCAAACGCGCCTTCCTTGATCCGAACCGCGTCCCCCTTCTGGTAGTCGATCTTGATCCTCGGCTTGTCCGCTTCTTCGGGCGCCTGGGCGGCCCGGATCTTGGCGACCTCGTGCTCCGCCATGGGGATGGGCTCTTTCAAGCCCAGAAAGTCGCCGATGCCTGGAGTTTCGCGCACCAGGAACCACGCGTCCTTGCTCTGCGCCATCTCGATCATGATGTAGCCGGGATAGAGCTTCTTGTCGCGGACGATCTTGCGTTGCGAGCGGATCTCGGTGACCTTCTCCATCGGGACGACGATGTCCCCGATCTGGTCCTGCAGGCCGGCCGCTTGAACGCGCCGCTTGAGCGCTTCCGCCACCTGCTCCTCGCGCCCGCTTTGAACCCGAACGACATACCACTTCTTCTCGGAAAGCGGTGTGCCTTCGGGCTTGTTCTCCAGTGCTTCCGCCATCAGAATCCAATCCCCAGTTTCTGCATTACTTTCGAAAGCCCTTCGTCCGCGAAGTAGAGGAAGAGCGAGATGAAAGCGATGACCACGATCACGACGACGGACGAACCGACCCATTCGCGCCTCGCCGGCCACGACACCTTGCGCATCTCCGCCTGCGTCTCGATCAGAAAGTCCGCCCACGCGGGACGGTTCATGAACAGGTGGTAAGCGATCATCGCCGCGAGGAACAGCGTCGCGGACGGGAAGAAGATCGGGCGCAGCGCAAAGTGGGCGCCGAGAACCTCCGTCTGCCACAGTTCCTGCCACCATCGGCTGTTCAAGCTCGGTGCCTGATGCAGCGTGATCGCCGCGAAGAAAGCCAACAGCCCTAAGCCGGCATATCCTCCCAGGCGGACCCACCGGCCCTGCCCGGGCTTGGCGTAATCGAGGGAGGATCCGAAGGCCTTGAAAAGCGCCCAGACCGCGCCCAGCATCACCGCGACTCCCGGAATGAGGGCGTACGTGAACTCCAGCGCCCCCAGCCTGAAGCCGAAGGAACGGCCGAGAAACGTCTCCGTCCACGAGAGCGGGAAGAAGACGGACGCCCCCAAGGAAAAAGCGGTAAGCCACATCCACGCTCGTACCGTCCGGTTGAAGACGAGCGGTGGGCGCACCGGCCCCGCCGGACGCGGCGGCACCTTCTCTTCCGCGCGCTCCTTCTCCGGTTCGCGCTCTCTTTCTTCCTCTTCCGGCTCGTCAGCCATCGTCCTCTTCTTCTCTTCCGCCATCACAGCTCCTTGTGCCTGCCGCGGCTGGCAGGTCCGGGGGGACTCGAACCCCCAACCCCCGGTTTTGGAGACCGGTAGTCTACCAATTGACCTACGGACCTCCGTTACCGAAGGG
>JACPRB010000219.1 GCA_016190155.1 Planctomycetota bacterium | reverse complement strand
GCGGTTCCGGAACCGATACGCTCACGTTCACGTACGTCGTCGCCGCCGGACACAGCTCGCCCGATCTGGATTACACCGCCACCACGGCCCTGACCGGATCGCTCCAGGACGGCGCGGCCAACGGTGCCGATCTGACGCTCGCCTCGCCCGGGGCGGCCGGGTCGCTGGGCGCCAACAAGGACATCGTCATCGATTCGTCGATCCCGACGGTGATCGACGTCTCCTCCAGCACCGCCGACGGCACCTACAACGTCGGCGCCTCCATCGTCGTCACCGTCACGTTCTCCGAGACGGTCAACGTCACCGGCACACCTCAGCTGACCCTGGCCACCGCCATCGTCGACTACACGGCCGGTTCGGGAACCGACACGCTCACGTTCACGTACGTCGTCGCCGTCGGACACAACTCCGCCGATCTCGACTATGCCGCCGTCAACGCCCTCACCGGAACGATCCAGGACGTCGACTCCAACAACGCCATCCTGATGCTCTTCGCGCCCGGCGCAGCCGGTTCGCTCGGGGCCAACAAGAACATCGTCGTCGATACCACGCCGCCCACCGTGACCGGCGTCTCCTCCACGACGGCCGACGGGACGTACGGAGCCGGCGCGTCCGTCGACGTGACGGTGACCTTCTCCGAACCCGTCACGGGAGCGCCTCAACTGACGCTCGCCACCGGCGGCCCGGGCACCGTCGTCGATTACGTGAGCGGATCCGGCACCAACACCCTCACGTTTACCTACACCGTCGCCGCCGGACACAACTCGCTCGACCTCGACTACACCGCCACGACCGCGCTCGCCGGCGCCGTCCAGGACGCCGCCGGCAACGACGCCGATCTGGCGTTGGCCGCCCCCGGCGCGGCCGGCTCGCTCGCCGCGAGCAAGGCCATCGTCATCGATACCACAACGCCCAGCGTCACCAGCGTCTCCTCCAGCACCGCCGACGGGACGTACGGCATCGGCGCCGTCATCGCCGTGACGGTGACGTTCTCCGAGCCCGTCACCATCAGCGGCACTCCGCAGATCACGCTGGCCACCGGTGGGCTGGGAACGGCCGTCAACTGTGCCGGCGGCTCCGGCACCGATACGCTCACCTTCACTTACACGGTGGCCGCGGGGCACAATTCGGTGGATCTCGACTACGTCGCCGCCGACGCGCTCACCGGAACGATCCAAGACGCCGCCGGCAACGCCGCAGATCTGGCGCTGCCCACGCCCAGCGCGGCCGGCTCGCTGGCGGCCAACAAGGCGATCGTCCTGCAGACGACTCCTCCGGCGGTGGTCAACGTCTCCTCCAGCGCGGCCGACGGCGCGTACAATGCCGGCAATCTCCTCCCGATCACGGTCGCGTTCTCCGAGCCGGTCTTTGTGACGGGCGTTCCGTTGCTGACCCTCGAGACCGGCGTCTCCGACGCGGTCCTCAGTTACTCCGGCGGATCGGGGACGGCCACGCTCCTGTTCGACTACACCGTCGGGGCCGGCCACGTCTCGGCCGATCTGGACTGCGTCTCCAGCGTCTCGCTCAATCTCAACGGCGGTACCATTCGGGATGCCCTGAGCAATGACGCGCTCATCGGGCTACCGGCCCCGGGAGCCGCCAATTCGCTCGGGGCCAACAAGAACATCGTGATCGACACGACCGCTCCCACCGTCACGAGCGTCACCTCTACCGCGGCCGACGGCACGTACGCCGCCGGCGCCCTCATCGATGTCACCGTCACGTTCACGGAGCTCGTCATCGGAACGCCGCAGTTGACGCTGGCCACGGGTGGGCCGGGCACGGCCGTCAATTACAGCACCGGATCCGGTACCGACACGCTCACCTTCACGTACACCGTCGCCGCCGGACACAACTCGTCCGACCTCGATTACGTCTCCATCAACGCCCTCAACGGGGCGGTTCAGGACGTCGCCGGCAATGGCGCCGTTCTGACGCTTCCCGCCCCAAGCGCCGCAGGGTCGCTGGGGGCCAACAAGGCGATCGTCGTCGATACCGCGCCTCCCACGGTCGCCAATGTTACGTCTATCGCCGCGGACGGGACGTACGGGGTCGGCGGCTCCATCGACATCACGATCATCTTCTCCGAAGCCGTCACGGGGACGCCTCAGCTGACGCTCGCGACCGGCGGCCCGGGCACCACCGTCAATTACACCAGCGGCTCGGGCACCAGCACCCTCACCTTCACCTACACCGTCGGCGCCGGACAGAACTCCTCCGACCTCGACTACATCTCCACCAACGCCCTCAGCGGCGCCGTCCAGGACGCGGCCGGCAATAGCGCCACGCCGACGCTGGCCGCCCCAGGTGCCGCAGGGTCGCTCGGCGCCAACAAGGCGATCGTGATCGACACCACGGCGCCGACGGTTACGAACGTCACGTCCACGACCGCGGACGGGACGTACGGCGTCGGCGCGACCATCGTCGTCACCGTCACGTTCTCTGAAACCGTCACCGTCACCGGCACGCCTCAGTTGACCCTGGTCACGAGCACCGTCGACTACATGGGCGGTTCCGGAACCGACACCCTCACCTTCACGTACGCGGTGGCGGCCGGGCACGCGTCGTTCGATCTCGACTATGTCTCCACCAACGCCCTCAGCGGCGCCATCCAGGATGCGGCCGGCAATAGCGCCGCGCTCACGCTGGCCGCGCCCGGCGCCGCCGGTTCCCTGGGCGCCAACAAGGCTATCGTCATCGACACGACCGCTCCGGCGCAGCCCGGCCCGCCGGACCTGGACGCCGCCAGCGACACCGGATCGAGTTCCACCGACGACCTTACCAGCGACACGACGCCGACGCTGACGGGCACCGCGGAGGCCAACGCGGTTATTGATCTGTACGCCGATGCGTCTTGGGTCGGCACCGCCACCGCCAACGGGGCTGGAAGCTACACCGTGACGTCCGCGGCGCTGGCGGATGGTTCGTACGACTTCACGGTGACGGCGACGGACGCCGCCGGCAACGTCAGTCTCGCATCGCCCGCGCTCGTCGTCGCGATCGACGCGACGGTGCCCGCCGACATCACGGATCTGGCGGTGACCGGCACGGGCGGTACGAGCATCACCGTCTCGTGGACCTCCCCCGGCTCCGCCGCGGTCTATGATGTGCGCTATGCCACGAGCCCGATCACGACGGAGGCGCAGTTCGCCGCTGCGACCGCGGCGACGGGCGAGCCGGCGCCGGCGGGTGCCGGAACGCCGCAGTCGACGAACGTGACGGGACTGTCGGAGTCGACGACCTACTATTTCGCCATCAAGAGCGCCGATAACGTGCCCAACTGGAGCGCCCTGTCGAACAGTCCCGCCGGCACGACGAGCGACGCGACGGCTCCGGCGGCGATCGCGGACCTGAGCGTCACGGGGACAACCGCGACCACCGCAACCCTCTCGTGGACGGCGCCCGGGGACGACGGGGGCGCGGGAACGGCGAGCTCATATGATCTGCGCATGTCGGCCGCTCCGATCGTGACCGACGCGGACTTCGTGGCGGCGGCGGTGGTGACGGGCGAGCCCGCGCCCGCGGTCGCCGGGACGGGGCAGTCGATGAACGTGACGGGACTTTCGGAGACCACGACGTATTACTTCGCGATCAAGACGGCAGATGAGGTACCGAACTGGAGTCCGCTGTCCAACTCGGCGAGCGGCACGACGCTCGGTGGGGCGCCGCCGCCGCCCGTCCTCGAAGGGCAATTCCTGAGCGACGGCGTGACGGCCATCGCCGTGGGCGGGCCCACCACGGAATCTCTGGTGGTGTTGAAGGGGACGGTGACCGATCCCAACGGTGATCCCGTAGAACTGCAGGTCGAAGTCAAGCCGCTGGGCACGCCTTTTGGGGATACTCCCACGATCACGAGCGGACTGCTGGCCAGCGGATCCACAGCGAGCGTTTCGCCGGCGATCTTGTCCGACGGCGGATACCACTGGCAGGCGCGCGCGGTCGATGGTCTCGGAAATGATTCCGGTTGGGTGAGCTTCGCCGGCAATCTCGAGACGGAGGCGGATTTCGTGCGCGATACCATCGCGCCGGATTCGAACATCACGACGAACGGGTTCTTCGGCGCCGCCACGTACGCGGGCATGGTTCAAGGAACCGCCTCGGACGGCGGAAGCGGCGTCGCGCTCGTGCAAGTGACGATCCAGCGTACGTCGGATGGGTTCTACTGGACGGGTTCGACGTGGGGCGCGCCGATGTGGCTGGATGCGACGGGTACGACGACCTGGGCGTACACGTTTACCCCGAGCGACGGCGAAGTCTACAGCGTCGAGTCGCTCGCGGTGGACGGCGCGGGCCAGACGGAGACGGTTCCCGCGTCGACGACGTGGACGTACGACGCCACGGAGCCGGATTCCGCCGCGGTCACGTCGGGCGCGCAAACGTCGGCGACGTATTCGGGTGCCATCAGCGGCAGCGCTTCGGACGCGACCAGCGGGGTGACGTCCGTCAGTCTCACGATTCAGCGGGCGTCGGACGGTTGGTATTGGACGGGAGCCGGATGGGGCGGCTCGACGTGGCTCCTGGCCGGCGGCACGGTCGCGTGGAGCTACAGTTTCGCGCCGGCGAATCTCGAGACGTACACGGTGCAGACGCGCGCCACGGACGGCGCCGGCAATCCCGAGGCGGCCCTTGGTTTCGTCTCATTCAGCTACAATCTCAGCGGCCCCGACAGCACTGTGAGCACGAGCGGCGCGTCGACGAGTTGGTCTGGGAGCGTCGCGGGGACGGCGGCGACGACGGGCGGGGCGAGCGTGACCCTCGTGGAGATCACGCTTGATCGCGCCTCCGACGGACTCTATTGGACTGGAGCGGGGTGGGGCGCGGCCACCTGGCTGCCCGCCGCGGGCACCGACTCGTGGACGTACCCCTTCGCGGCGCTGGAAGGGGTGGGCTACACGGTGCAGTCGCGCGCGACCGATTCGTACGGCAACGTCGAGGCGAGTCCGGGGACGGCGAGCTTCGTCTATGACGCGACGCCTCCGACGTCGGTCATCACGACCGCGGGGTCGTTCGGGCGGGACGTGTGGAGTGCGACGATTCAGGGGACGGCATCGGACGGCGCGTCCGGCGTCCTGCAGGTGGAGGTGCGCGTGCAGCGCCTCTCCGACGGGCTGTATTGGAGCGGCTCGGCGTGGCAGTTGTCGGAGGCGTGGCTGGTGGCGGCGGGCACGACCAACTGGGCGCTGCCGTTCGCGGGGGAGTTGAACGAGTCCTACGCGGTGGCGGCGCAGGCCACCGACGCGGCCACGAACGTACAGAGCGCGGCCTCGTCGTCGAGCTTCATGCTTGTCCAGGGCAGCAAGAACGGGCGGGAATGCTCGATGTCGTTGCGCGAAAGGACGGGGCACGGCTTGGCGTGGGTGGTCGTGTGGATCGTCGTGCTGATCGCGGTGCGCGTCACTTCAGCAACGACGGCCAGTCGGCCGCGCGCTCTTCCTTGACCTTGGGGTGCTGGAGCAGGCGCTGGGCGAGGAGTTGCACGATCTCCGTGTCTTCGAAGTAGGCGTCGGGCAGGATGCGCAGATCGCCGTAATCGGCCTTGATGTGCTCCATCGAATCGAGGGCCGCGCGGAACTCCTGCGGGGATAGGTAGAACACCGGGACGACGTACTCCGCACTGGGGTCGTCGGCGACGAGGCGCACGCGGATCTCGACCGTTTCCGTGCGCTCGCCGCGCACCACGGGATAGGGCTCGAGTCCCGGGTCCTCCCGCACGTCCGTCGTGAAGAAGTTGAAGGTGACGTTGCGGTTGATCGTGACGGAGGCGTCGCCGAACCAGACGCGGTGTTTGCCCTCGTGGCGGGTGATCGTGAAACAGAAGTCCTTCATCGCCGCACGGACGTGCTCCTCGTAGGCGCCCTCCTTGAGGAGGGCTTCCAGTTCCTGGCGTGTTGGTCGCTGGGTCATAGGCGGGATGGTACAGGGATTCCAGACACGGTTCAACCGAAGCAAGGTCACCCGTTATTCCGTTCAACCGTTCGCGGGTTCAGGAGTTCGCAGCGCGGCGGCCGCAACCGAAGGGGCCGAAGGCCCCGGTTGCGGCCGCCGCGCTGGGAAGGCGATGGAGTGTAAATGGACGAACCGATGAACGGGTAAACGCTTGCGATCAGGAGAACAGGATCGGCCGGCGCTCGCCCGTGGTGGGATCGATTTTCATCTGAAACCGGCCCGGGATCTGCGTGGCGCACTTCGGGCACTTGCCGTCGACGAGGCTTGCTTTCGCACCCGCGAAGCGGCGTCGCTGGATGACGCGCATTCCGCATCCGTGGCAGTAGGTGTCCTCGAGCGGGTGGTCCGGCACGTTGCCGACGTAGACGTACTTGAGGCCTTCCTCGCGGGCGATCTCCACGAAGCGCTCCAGCGTCTCGATGGGCGTCGATGGAAGATGCGAGAGCTCGAGGTAGGGATGGAATCGAGTCACGTGCCACGGCGTCAAGGGTCCCAGTGAGTCGCGGATCCAGCGGGCGATCCCGTGCGCGGTTTCTTCGTCGTCGTTGACGGTGGGCGTCACGTTCGTCACGCATTCGACCCACATGTCGTACGTGTGGCGCGCGAGCTTCGTCATCTCGAGGGTCGGATCGAATCGCGCGAGGCCGGAGATCTTCTTGTACGATTCGCGGGAGAAGCCCTTGAGGTCGACGCGCCAGGCGGTGAGGTAGGGGCCGATCAAGTCCATGTGCTCGGGGGTGGCGTAGCCGTTGGTGATGTAGGCGCTGTACAGGCCGAGCTTCTTCGCCTCCGTCATGGCTTCGAGGGTGTGTTCGAGCCAGATCGTCGGGTCGTTGTAAGTCCATCCGATGCCCTGGCATCCCAGCTTGCGGGCCAGACGCGCGCTCTCGACGGGATCGAGCGCCTCCATGTTGCGGCCGAATTCGTCCGGGGCGTCATGCGAGATGTTCCAGTTCTGGCAGCCGGGGCAGCGGAAGTTGCATCCGCGGGTTCCCATCGAGAGGATTTGGGTGCCGGGATAGAAGTGGAAGAGGGGCTTTTTCTCGATGGGGTCGGCGCAGGCGCCGCTGGTGAGGCCGTAGATGAGGGTGTATAGGGTTCCTTGACGGTTGAGGCGCGTCCGGCAGACACCGCGGTTGCCTTCCGGGATGATGCACCGCACGGCGCAGACGTTGCAGCGGACCTTGTGGTTAGGGAGGGGGTCGGTGAGGAGGCTGGCCTTCATAAGGATCATTGTAGGGGAGCCGTAAGCCGTAAGCCATGAGCTGTAAGCCGAGCATCCCCCACAGTTTGACAACCACCGGCCGCTCTGCTTGAATACCCCGACCGAATATGGAATGGGGCAAGGTTGCGCTGTATGCGCTGTGCGTCGTCGGCGTCGCCGCCACGATGCTCGCGTTGTCCGCCCTGGTGACGCGCTGGCTGGGGCCGCGGCAGAAACGTCGGGAGAAACTCGAGCCGTACGAGTGCGGGGTGCCTATTCAATCGCCCACCCGACAGCGCTTCTCCGTCCATTTCTACCTCGTCGCCATCCTGTTCATCCTGTTCGACATTGAAATGGTGTTTCTGGTCCCCTGGGCGGTCCTCTTCCGGAAGCTCGGGGTCGCGGGCCTGATCGAAATGGGGCTGTTCCTGGGCGTGATCGGGTTCGGGCTCGCTTACGTCTGGCGCCGGGGCGCTCTGAACTGGGAATAACCGATGGCATCGCAAGCCTGGCAGCACGAAGGGATCCTGACGACGAAACTGTCGGAGGTCGTCGGCTGGGCGCGCAAGAACAGCCTGTGGCCGATGCCGTTCGGCACCGCGTGCTGCGCCATCGAGCTGATGGCCACGCTGGCCTCCAGGTACGATCTGGCCCGGTTCGGCGCGGAAGTCATTCGCTTCTCGCCGCGGCAGAGCGATCTGATGATCGTCTCCGGCCGCATCTCGCTCAAGATGATGCCCGTGCTCCTGAAGATCTGGGAGCAGATGCCGGAACCGAAATGGTGCATCTCGCAGGGCGCGTGCGCGTCCTGCGGCGGCATCTTCGACAACTACGCCATGATCCAGGGCGTAGACAGGTTCATCCCGGTCCAGGTCTATGTGCCGGGATGCCCCCCGCGGCCGGAGAGCATCATCGACGCCCTCATCAAGATCCAGGAGATCGTCGAACGCGAGGGTCTCAAGTCCCGCACGGCTTGAGACGCCTCCCAAGAAACCACGGATTCGGACCATGGACGTCGCAACCGCCGCCGTCGAGAAGATCACCGCTCTGTTCACGGATACCGTGATCGGAACGCAGGAGAGCTGCGGGCAGAAATTCGTCGAAGTGCAGCGCGATCGGATCGTCGACCTGTTGACGTTCCTCAAGAACGACGCGGAACTCTCATTCGAATGCCTGATGGATCTGACGGCCATCGACGGCCTCAATCAGGGCGCTCCGGAGCGGTTCTGCGTCGTCTACCACCTCTACTCGTTCAGAAACAACGGGTTCTTGCGCATCAAGGCGTACGTCCCCGAGGGCGATCCGTGGATCGATTCCGTGTCGGGAGTGTGGAAGTCGGCCGCGTGGGCGGAGCGCGAGGTGTACGACCTGTTCGGGATCCAGTTCCCGGGACATCCCGACCTCAAGCGCCTCCTGCTGCCGGAGTACCTCACCGGGCATCCGCTGCGCAAGGACTACCCGCTGAGGGGCCTGGGCGAGCGGGACAATTTCCCTCGATATGTGGGGGGCGCGTGATGGTGGACATGCCCGTGTCGCCCTCGATGGAGATCGAGCACGAGCTCGACGGCGATCTCGGCGCCCGCCGGATGATCGTGAACTTCGGGCCGCAGCATCCCGCCACGCACGGGACGCTGCGCAACGTGATCGCCGTGGACGGCGAGCGCGTCGTCAAGATCGAGCCCGAGATCGGATACCTGCACAGCGGCTTCGAGAAACTGGCGGAGTACCGCACCTACAACCAGATCGTCACGATCACCGACCGCATGAACTACCTGTCGCCGCTGTGCAACAACGTCGGCTTCGCGCTCGCGTGCGAGGAGCTGATGGGCATCAAGGTGACGCCGCGGTGCGCGGCCATCCGGGTCATCCTCGCGGAGCTCTCGCGGATCGCGGACCACATCCTGTCGGTCGGCCTGCAGGCGATGGACCTGGGGGCGTTCAGCGTGATGCTCTGGAGCTTCATCGAGCGGGAGAACCTCTACGACATCTTCGAGGCCGTCACCGGCGCGCGCCTGACGACCAGCTACACGCGCATCGGCGGCCTCCTGCGCGACGTGCCTCCGGATTTCGAAGTCATGGTCCGCGCGTTCATGACCAAGTGCGCGCGCACCATCGACGAGATGGACGAGGTGCTCTCGGACAACCCGATCTTCGTGAAGCGGACGAAGGGCGTCGGGGCGATCTCCGCGGCGGAGGCGATCGAATACGGGCTCACGGGTCCGCTCCTGCGCGCCTGCGGGGTGGCCCACGATGTCCGCAAGCTGCGGCCGTACCTCGGATATGAGCAGTATGAGTTCGAGATGGCCGTGGAGCCGAACGGGGACGTGTTCTCGCGATATCGCGTCCGCATGAAGGAGATGCGCGAGTCGTTGAAGATCGTCGATCAGGGCCTGAAGAAGATGCCCGCTGGCCCCATCAATGTGGATGACCCGCGCGTCGTGGTTCCGCTGAAGAACGCGCACAACTTTCCCAGCGGGGGCATGGAAGGGCTCATCTACCACTTCAAGACGTACATGTACGGCCACGGGATTTGCCCGCCGAAGGGAGAGGTGTATTCCTCCACGGAGGCCCCCAACGGCGAGCTCGGGTTCTATCTCGTCAGCGACGGCACGCAGCGGCCGTTCCGGTTCCGCGTCCGTCCGCCCAGCCTGTACAACTATCAGGCCTTTCCGCGGATGTCCGAAGGGGCGCTCCTCAGCGATCTGGTGGCGACGCTGTCGAGCCTCAACATCATCGCGGGCGAGTTGGACAGGTGAAGACGATGAGGACGGGGCACCGGAAACCATGGATGGCACGGATTTGAGCGGATGGGGATCTCGGCGAACACTTGAATGGCTGAACCAGTGAACTGACGAACGAATGAACGGTTGAGATGACCCTCGAATTCAACAAGCAGACGACGGACGAGCTCGAAGCGCTGTGCAAGCGTTACCCGAAGCGCGAGGCGGCGCTCCTGCCGGCCTTGCGGCTCCTTGAACGCGAGTTCGGGTCCGTCAGCGAAGAGGGGATGAAGCTCGTCGCCCGGCTCATCGGCGTCTCACCCGCTACGGTGTACGGCGTCGTCACGTTCTATACGCACTATCGCCGCCCGACCGACGGCAAGTTCATGTTGCAGGTGTGCGCCACGGTCCCGTGCGCCCTCAAAGGAGGCGTGAGCCTCTACAAGCACCTCAGCGGCAGGCTGGGCATCACCAACGGCCAGACCACGCCGGACGGCGTGGTCACGCTGAAGAAGGTCGAATGCCTCGCCAACTGCGACAACGCGCCGTGCATGCAGGTGAACGACTGGTATTACGATCGGCTGACACTGCCCGTCGTGGACGGGATGATCGAGTCGATGCGCGCGGGCACCTGGAAGCCCGTGCGCATGGGATACAACATCCCCAAGCACAAGTACGAGCCGGTGCTGCTCAAGCACGTCCTGGAGAAGGACTCCGAGACGATCGCGCACTACCTCGGGCGCGGCGGCTACAAGGCGGCGGAGAAGGCGCTCACGACCCTGAAGCCCGCGGACGTGATCGACATCGTCAAGAAGTCCGGCCTGCGCGGGCGCGGTGGGGCGGGATTCCCGACGGGGACGAAGTGGTCGTTCGTCCCGCAGGCGAGCCCCAAGCCGCGCTACCTCGTCCTCAACGACGACGAGAGCGAGCCGGGCACGTTCAAGGACAAGATGCTCACCGAGCGCGACCCGCACGCGATCATCGAGGGCGCGATGATCGCCGCGTACGCGATCGGCTCGCACGACATTTACTGGTACCTGCGCGGCGAGTTTCCGCTGGGAGCGAAGATCGCGCAGCAGGCCGTGGACGAGGCGTACGCGCGCGGCTTCCTGGGCCCGAACCCGTGCGGGACGGGCTACCGGTTGGACATCACCGTTCATCGCGGCGCCGGCGCGTACATCTGCGGCGAGGAAACAGGACTGCTTTCGTCGCTCGAAGGCCAGCGGGGCAACCCGAAGATCAAGCCGCCGTTCCCGGCGGTCGAGGGGTACTTCCGTTGTCCCACGATCGTCAACAACGTTGCCACCATCGCGTCGGTCCCGCTCATCATCGCCAACGGGCCGGAGTGGTTCCGCAAGTGGGGCACGGAGAAGTCGCCCGGCACGATGATCTTCAGCGTCTCCGGCCACGTGGAGCGGCCGGGGCTGTTCGAAGCGCCGCTGGGCATCCCGTTGCGCGAGCTGGTCTTCGATCTCGCCGGCGGGGTCAAGGGCGGACGCAAGCTCAAGGCCGTCGTCCCCGGCGGGATCTCCAGCGGCGTGCTCACGCCCGAGGAGATCGACGTCAAGATGGACTTCGACTCGCTGGCGGCGATCAAGTCGATGCTGGGATCGGCCGGCGTGACCGTGCTGGACGAGACGGTGTGCATGGTGGATACGTTATGGAACACGCTGCGGTTCTTTCATCACGAATCGTGCGGGCAGTGCACGCCGTGCCGCGAGGGCACGGGGTGGCTGGAGAAGATCCTGCGTCGCATCGAGAACGGCCACGGCCGGCCGGAGGATCTGCAGCTCCTGCTCGATATTTGCGACGGCATGGTCGGCCGCACGATTTGCGTGCTGGCTGACGCGGCCGCGATGCCGACGCGCTCGATCGTGACGAAGTTCAAGGCGGAGTTCGAGGCGCACATCGAGAAAAAGCGTTGCCCGATGAAGGGCGCCGCGGCTCCGCAGCCCGCGACGGCGGGGGCGCACTGACATGCCCAAGATCAAGATCAACGGCAAGGAGACGGAGGTCGCGGCGGGGAAGTCCGTCCTGCAGGCGTGCCTGGACAACGGCGTCTTCGTGCCGCACTACTGCTGGCATCCGGGGTTGTCGCCCGCGGGCAATTGCCGCATGTGCCTCGTCAAGGTCTCCAACAGCAGGAAGCTCGAGGTCTCGTGCATGTATCCCTGCACGGAAGGCCTCGAAGTGACGACGGAAGGGCCGGAGATCGCGGACGCGCGCAAGGACGTGCTGGAGTTCCTGCTCATCAACCACCCGCTGGATTGTCCGATCTGCGACAAGGCCGGCGAGTGCGATCTGCAGGATTTCACGTACGCGTATCGGCAGGGAACCTCGCGGTTTGTCGAGCCCAAGAACATGCGGCACACGAAGGACCTCGGCCCCAACATCCGCATCTGGGGGAACCGCTGCATCGCGTGTTCGCGTTGCGTGCGATTCTGCAACGAGATCTCGGGGACTGGAGAGCTTGCGCTGGTCAACCGCGGCGATCGGTCCGTAGTGGACGTGTTCCCGGGAGTGCCGATCGACAATCCGCTGTCGCTCAACGTGGTCGATATCTGTCCGGTCGGCGCGCTCATCGACAAGAACTTCCTCTATTCCGCGCGCGTGTGGTTCGCGCAGGAGACGGAAACCGTGTGCGCCTCCTGCAGCCGCGGCTGCAGCTCGCTCCTGACCACGCTGGACGGCGTGATCAAGCGGCACATCGCGCGCGAGAACCCGGACACGAACAAGTACTGGATGTGCGACGAGGGGCGGCTGAACGTCCGCTACGTCTCCTCCGACAAGCGCCTGAAGGTCGCGCGCGGGACGGCGGGGGAGCTCGGGGCCGCGGCGCAGACGATCGTGCGCAAGCACGGTTCGGGATCGGTCGCGGGGCTCGTCTCGTCCTACCAGACCATCGAGGAGATCTTCCTCTTCAAGAAACTGATGATGGCGTTGAAGGCGGACTCGGTGGGCGTGCTGACGCAGTCGCGCGGCGAGCGGCGGACGTTCCCGGGCGGGTTCGTGATCGAGGCGGACAAGACGCCCAATCGCGCCTTCGCCGAGATGGCGTTGGGTCCTGAAGCGGTGGCTCAGGGAGCGGGCCGCGTCGTCGCGGACATCCTCGCGGGGAAAGTGCGGGGCCTGATGCTCCTCAACGGCATCCCGGATTTCGCCTTCCCGACGGATCTCCTCACGGCCGCGGAGAAGCTCGATTTCCTGGGCGTGATGGACATCGCGCAGAGCCCGCTGTCGGACAAGGCTCACGTGCTGCTGCCCGGCGCGGCGTGGGCGGAGAAGGACGGGACGTTCCTGAACGTCGATCGGCGCGTGCAGCGGATTCGCCGCGCGCTGCCTCCGCCGGGGGCGGCGCGTCCGGAGGTGGAGCTGCTGCAGCGGGCGCTCATCGAATTGCGGGCGCGCGAGCGCCTGGTGTCCGCGGAGGGCGTGTTCCGCGAGGTCACCAAGGAGTTTGCCGGGTTTTCCGATTTCGACTACACCGATGTGGGCGTGAAGGGGGTGGCGCTGACGTCATGAGATGGATCGACCTGGCGAAGATCGGGTTCGTTCTGGCGATGGTCCTGAGCATCGTTCCGGTCCTGGTCTGGCTCGAACGTAAGGTCAGCGCGTTCATCCAGGGACGCATCGGGCCGAACCGGACGGCGGTCTTCGGGATGCGGATGGCCGGTTTGTTCCAGCCGCTGGCGGACGCGGTCAAGTTCATCTTCAAGGAGGACGTCGTCCCGCTGCGCGTGAACCGGTTTCTCTACACGTTGGCGCCGACCCTCGTCTTCGTCCCGCCGGCGATCGCGTTCACCGTGATCCCGTTCGGGAACAAGTGGGGGAACGAGCCTCTGATCGTGGCGGACGTCCCGATCGGGATCCTCCTGCTGATGTCGGTCCTCTCGATCAGCGTGTATGGATTGGCGTTCGGCGGGTGGGCATCGAACAACAAGTTCTCGCTGCTGGGCGGGCTGCGGTCGAGCGCGCAGATGATCTCGTACGAGCTGACGCTGGGGCTGACGATCATCACCGCCGTCATGATGGCCGGCAGCGTGAACCCGATCGAGATCGTGGAGAAGCAGGCGCGGGAGGGTTGGAACATCGTCGGCGGCGGCAATCTGTGGCTGGCGCCGGCGGGCATCGTCGCGACGCTCCTGTTCTATGTGGCGTCGCTGGCGGAGAACAACCGGCTTCCGTTCGACCTGCCGGAGTGCGACGCGGAGCTGGTCGGCGGCTACCACACGGAGTATTCGAGCATGAAGTTCGCGATGTTCTTCATGGGCGAGTACGTGGCGATGGTGACGATGAGCGCGCTGATGGTGACGTTGTGGCTCGGGGGGTGGCATTTCCCGGGGCTGACGAGGTTGCACGAAGGGCCGTATCACTGGACCGAGGCGTTGGTTTCACATATGGTCTTCATGGTCAAGATGGGCCTGGTGCTCTTCCTCGCCATCTGGATTCGGTGGACGCTGCCGAGGTATCGCTACGATCAGCTGATGGATCTGGGGTGGAAGCGGTTGGTGCCGCTGGCGCTGGCGACGCTCGTCGTCGTCGGAGTGGTGGGGGTGCTGACCCATGTTTGAGTCTCTCGTAAAAACCACGCTCGAACAGTTTGCATGGAGATCCTCCTTCGCTTTCGCGTCATTTTCGAGGTTTCGCGAGCTTCGGAGGATGACTCGCTCGCAAGGAAGCGACTATTTACGAGCGAGTCATGTTTGACAAGCTGCTGGCGAGAGCTCCGCTGCTGCCCATCGTGCGCGGGCTGCGCCGGACGTTCCAGCGCCTCGTCGCGCCGAAGGTCACGCTTCAGTATCCCGAAGAGGTGCATGTCCCGCGGTAGGGGTACCGCGGGGAGCATCGCCTGAAGAAGGACGCTCAGGGGCGTCCGAAGTGCGTGGCGTGTTTCATGTGCCAGACGGCGTGTCCGGCGGAGTGCATCTACATCCAGGCCGGGCCCTCCCCGTGGCCCGATCGGGACAAGGTGCCGGTCCGATTCGACATCGACCTGTTGAAGTGCATCTATTGTGGGATGTGCGAGGAGGCGTGCCCGTGCGACGCCATCGAGCTGACGCCGACGTACAACGTGGTCTGCACCTCGCGGGCGGAGAAGGTATACGATCTGACGAAGTTGCTGAATCGATGATTGTGACCTGTGACTGAAATCATCAACGACGTCCTGGGCGACCCGGTGTTCGCGATTTGCGCGCTGATCAGCGTGATGGGCGCGCTGACGGTCGTTTCCCGGCGCAATCCGATCCACGGAGCGTTGGGTCTGATGCTCGCGTTCCTGGCGTTCGCCGTCTTGTTCATCCGGCTCAACGCGACGTTCCTGGCGGCGATGCACGTGCTGGTTTATACGGGCGCGATTCTCGTGCTGTTCCTGTTCGTCATCATGCTCTTGAACTTGAGTCGCGAGGAGCTGGGGCGCGAGTACGGGGTCGCCACCAAAGGCGCGATCGCGCTCTTGGTCGCCGTGATGTGCGGGCTGCTGCTGTTCGCGATTGGGAAGGATCCGGATCTCGCGCGGCCTGCGAGCCCGATCGTGGATCGCGTGCTTTATCCCGGCTCGGCGCAGGAGCTGCGCGTGGCGGAGGACGGGGGGGCGGGATCGAAACCGTGGGGCGGCGTGGATCACGTGGGAACGGCGCTCTTCGGGCGCTGGATCTTCCCCTTCGAACTCGTCAGCGTCCTCATCATCGTAGCGATCCTGGGCGCGGTCGTGCTGGCCAAGAGGAAGCTTCCGCCGGAATCGTGAAGCATGAAACGCATCGTCTCGGACAAGGTGAACGGTGATTAAGTACATCGCCCTCAGCGCGGTCGTCTTCTCCATCGGGGCTTACGGCGCGATCGCGCGCCGGAACCTGCTCATCGTGCTCATGTCGATCGAGCTGATGCTCAACGGCGTCAACGTGGCCCTCATCGCCTTCGCGCGGCACTACTGGGACTCCCTGGAAGTGGCCGGCCATGCGTTCGTCCTGATGGTGATGGCCGTGGCCGCGGCGGAGGTCGGCGTGGGGTTGGCGTTGATGATCGCGTTGTTCCGGACGCGCAAGACGGTGGACGCCGGGGAATTGAGAGAGCTGAAAGGATAGATGAAAGACTTCGCCGAGAAGACCCTCTGGCTGATCCCGCTGCTGCCGCTGATGGGGTTCGCGATCAACGGCTTGGCGGGGCGGCGGCTGACGCAGAGCATGCCCGGCAAGTGGGCGGTGGCCGCGATCGCGTGCCTGCTGCCGGCGGCGTCGTTCGCGTTGTCGGTGACGGCGGTCCTCGCGTTGAGGCAAACCGGACAGGACGTTCTCCAGGCGGGCATGACGTGGATCCAGGCGGGCGCGGTGAACGTCGCCTTCGGCCTGCGCGTGGACTGGCTGACCGCCGTCATGATCCTGGTGGTCACCGGCGTCGGGACGCTCATCCATATCTACTCGATCGGCTACATGTGGGACGACGAGGCGTTCGGGCGCTTCTTCGCGTACTTGAACCTCTTCATGTGCGCGATGCTCGTCCTGGTGCTCGCGGATAATCTCCTGCTGATGTTCGTCGGGTGGGAAGGCGTCGGGTTGTGCTCGTACCTGTTGATCGGCTTCTGGTACCACGACCTCAAGAACGCCGACGCGGGGAAGAAGGCGTTCATCGTCAACCGCATCGGGGATTTCGGCTTCATCTTGGG
>JACPRB010000234.1 GCA_016190155.1 Planctomycetota bacterium | reverse complement strand
TTGCGTCCGTTTTCGAAGAGAATCTCTGCGTCCTCAGCGTCCTCTGGTGTTGGATTCTTCTCAGGGTCCTCTGTTCCCCTCCGAGTACTCCGGTTGCGGCACCGCCGCGCTGCGTCCTCTGCACTACTCACGATCCACATCTTCGAGTGGCACGAAGATTCTTCGCGACACCCAGGCAACGGACTCGGTCTCAAGCGGTTGCGTCCGTTTTCGAAGAGAATCTCTGCGTCCTCAGCGTCCTCTGGTGTTGGATTCTTCTCAGGGTCCTCTGTTCCCCTCCGAGTACTCCGGTTGCGGCACCGCCGCGCTGCGTCCTCCGCGTCCTCTGGTGTGGGTTTTCTTCCTCAGGGTCCTCGGCACCCCTCCGGGTCCTCCCTTCGCGATTGACGCGCCCGCCAATGCCGGTATACTCAAAGTTCGACGGCAAGCCCATTGGGAGGGGACAACATGGGTATCGTCTGCTTCATGGCGGCGGCGCTCTGCGCGCAAGATCCCGTTGCCTTGGAAGGCGCCTGCCGGACCAGCGAGGGGCAGCCCGCAGTCGACATCGAGATCATCCTCTGCCGACTCGAGCCCGGCAAGTCCTTGCAGGGACGCGCGATTCCCGACAACTACCATCCGCAGCGCATCCTGGGAACCGAGAAGGCGCGCACGAAGACCGACGCGAAGGGCGCGTTCGTCTTCGCAGCCCTTCCGCCGGGACTTTATCATTTCTCGCCGGCGCCCTACTATCCCAACCCGTCCGACCGCGCGTTCCATGAAGACTTTCCGGAGCGCCTGATCCAGTTGGAGAACGCGCAGCGGATCACGCTGGAAGGCCGCCGGGCGGGGCGCTGGGTGGAGGTTTGCGTGCGCACTCCTCACGCGCCCGTCGACCTGTGGGATCCGACGAACCATCGGGCCCTCGATTCGCGGCTCGCGGACGCGTCCGGCATCGCGAAGTTCTACTTCCACGACGACTCGGAAGCGAGCCCCATCTTTCGAGCCGGCGCCCTATGTGTTCCGGCTGAGCGACCGGCGGCGTGGCGCACAAGCCGGGTCGAGGCGGTTCTGCAGCCCGCACGTCCAGGCACCTTGGTCGTGAGTCTGGAAACCGGTGTCGGCGAACGGCCGGTCCTCGCGATGCCGAATCGGCCGCCGATGGCGTTGGATGCCGGGGGCACGACCACGGTGGCAAGCGATCCGTCGGACTGCGTCATCGTGGCCGAAGGCGCGGGCATTGTCTGGGAAGGCCGCCTGAAAGAAGGCGAGCAACGGGTGAATGTCCACGCGATCAGTCGCGCGCGCGTGCCTGTGCGCGTGACGCTCTCGGACGATGGGGTCGCCGTGAGTCCGCGCGTGCAAGCGATGCTCTTGGAGCGAAGCCGTCTGGTGCTGCGGCCGCGCGGAGCCGATCGTTCACCGCTGCTGCTCCCCAACGCGCCTGTGGGAACCGACGGGCTTTGCGCCTTCCACCTGACGCAGGAGCAACGCGCGGCGCTGAGCGAGATGACCGTGGAACTGTGGAGCGCGTTCGCCGATCCCCGACGGCCCGCCCCCATATTTCACCGGCGTCTCGCGATCGGAACACTCACGGCGGGTTTCGAGTGCGGCATCGAGGTGAAGTCCTTGCTGGCGGGGCTTCATTACGCGGACGCGCTACAGATGGTCCTTCTGGCCGAGGCGTTCGGGCGCGAGGCAGATCAAGCGGGGGAGGAGGCTGATCGCGCGTCGTTCCGGATGTTGCAGAACGTGTGCAAGCGTTTGGCCGAGCAGCAGAGATAAGGAGCTTCGCATGATGAGAAACGCGTGTGCGGCGGTTCTGATCGGCGCGGCGACGGCGAGCGCGGCGTGGGCGCAGGTCCCGCTTCCGATCGACGCGGGCGGAGGGGCCGCTCCGGCCATGACCTGCACCGGCGTTTGCGCCGATACGCATCAACGGATCATGCAGCGGGTCTCGGACCGCTGGATGTATATGGGCGCCGACTGGAGACACTGGTACTTCCCCAAGCCGGCGAGTCCTGAAGAGGCGCTGGCGATGGGATTCACGGTCGGGGAATGGCAGCGCACGGTCGAAGCCGCGTACGGTTCCTGCCAGTGCGCCTGTGTCGTGATGGACCACGTCTGCGGCGGCCGGTACTTTTCCTGGGTGCGATGGCGTCTGAAGCGGTCGGAGCCGGTGACGTATGCGGAATACCTGCGAGGTTTTCAGGCCGGCGCAGGGTCGTGGATCCTCATGGGGGCGGAACAGACCACGGGGACCTGCGGGTGCTGCTCGGTGAAGCCCAAGCCGGATCCCAAGGAAGAGCCGCCCGGCGAGATTCCGCCGGTTCCGCCCGGCGCCGCTCCGGAGAATCCCGCTCCGATCGCCGGGGCGTCGGCCACTCATCTGGAACCCAGGAAACCGCAGGAGCAGGAGGAGCCGCCGCCTCGACCCGGCTTCACCGGGGCGGAGATGGGCGGATGGCGCGTGCCGTTCGCGGTTTCGCTCCAGACGGGCTTCGGAGGAGTGGACGGCGATCAAATCGACGGTTCATCGGTCGCGCTCGGCTTGGATTTGAAATGGTCGCTGGACGGTCCGTACTTCGTGGCGAAATACACGGCGCTGGACGCGGATCTCGACTTCGAGTTCGAGTACAAGGACCTCCTGTTGGGATGGGTTCGCGCGGAGGGCACGGAGGATCTGACCATCCATCAGGTCACGCTCGGCGCGGGATACGAGGTCGCGTTGGCCGAAACCGTGCACGCGTTCAGCCAGCTCGGCGTCGGCCGATACTTCGTGGGCGGCGCCGACGCGGTGAACGGGCACGTCATTGGCGAGGTCGGCGGCGGCGCGCGGTGGAATCTCACACCCGGTCTGGCGCTCTCGGCGACGACCGGGGCGAGCGTCGGTTCGGCCAAGGTGCATGCGGGTCTGGGGGAAGGCGAGATCGAGAACACCTGGGTAGTCTTGTTTGGAGTGGAACTGCGGCTATAGCGCATCACTTCGGCGTCTTTCGCCTGAGTGTCTCCAGGTAGCGGCGACATTCCTCGCCGTCGGCCTTGGCCAGCGGGCTGTGCGCCAAACCAAGCCCTCGCGCGAGCTGCTCGACATCGCCGGTCGCGACGGCAAGGCCGTAATAGGTGTGGGGGTTCACCGATCCCAGCGCGACGGCGATTCGAAACTCCTCCCCTGCCCGTTGGAGCTGCGAGAGTTTGAGGAAGGCGAGCCCTCGATGCGTCCTGAGGCCGATCGTCCATTCGATCTTGCGAGGGGAATCGGGCGGGTCCAGGCGCCGCAGCACTTGGGTGGATTCGTCCAGCATGAGGATCGGATCGTCCAGACGCGTGTAGCAGGTCAGATAAGCGGTTTCGTGCAGGAAAGGACGACCCTCGGCCAGGATTGTCTTATACAGCGGTCTCGCTTCGTCGAGGCGATTGCGTCTCGCTAGCGTATCCGCGTGATGTCGGACGGCTGCGTAGTGAAGATGAAAATCCATGTGCGTTCTGGGTTTGATCTCCGCGGCGCGCGCGAAGGCGGAGAGCGCGTCGGAAAGCTCGCCGAGTTCCGTCAAGGCGAGCCCCTTCTCGAGATGCAAGGAGGCGTTTCCTGGCTCCATGCTCGTTCCGCGGTTCATCCATGCCATGCCTTTTTCGCGCTGGGTTTCGTCCGTGAGCGCCAAGGCCGCGCCGGCGCGAACCCACATCATCGGATCGTGGGGCCGTTCCAGGCGGAGCTTTTCCAGGTGAAGGCGGGCCTCCGACCATTCGCGAGCGCCCCAGTGAATGAGCGCCAGCAGATACAAGACCTCGCGGTCGCCCGATTTCTCATAGAGACGCCGCGCTCGCTCCTTCGCCTCATCGGCGCGTCCTTCGGCCGCGTCCGTCAAGGCTTGCATCAGGAGCTTCTCGTCGGGGTCCACCTCCGTTCGAGCCGCTTCCTCATCGGAGCGGATCTGGGCGATGAGCTTGTCGATGAGTTCGATAGGAGCGGAGTCCCGATACAGATAGTCGAGGCAGAAGATCGTATTGAGGCGGGCGCGCAGGAGGTACGCCGGCTTGAAGCGAGGGTTGAGGCGGATGACTTCGGCGAGGACGCCGAGGCATTCCTCGTCGCGCCGTTCGAAGAGGGTCTGGCCCAGCTTGTACCAGGCCTCGGGATAATCGGGGTCGATTTCGATGGCGTCGCGGGCGCACTGCTCCGCCTTCTTCAGGTGTTGGAGGAATTGTTCGCGTCGATTCTCCTGGGGCAGGAAACGGCGTGCTTCGTCGAGGGCGCTGTCCGCCTGTTGGTAGAGCTTCGTGGCGCGTCGGCGTCGATGGACCTGTTCTTGTTCGGCCCCGAAGGCGGCGAGCTTCTCGCGGCAGAACGCGATGGGTTCGGTCGCTTCGGGATCGTCGGCGATCTCCTCCCATTTCGCCATCGCGTTGCTCCACTGGCCCTTGTCCATGAGAGCGCGCGCCTGCCGGCGGACTTCGGAGCGCGTGTGCTCCAGGCGTCGCGAGATGAGAGTCCATGTGCCGAGAGCCAGGACGAGCGTCGCGCCCGCGACGAGCAGCGGAGTCCGATGTCGGACGGCTCGTCGCTTGAGTCGATTCCACGTCGTGACGCGTTCGGCGCGGACGTCCAGGCCCTTGAGGAAGCGGTCCAGATCATCGGCGAAGGCTTGAGCCGACGCATACCGCCGGCCGGCCTCCTTTTCCAACGCCTTCAGGCAGACGGCGTCGAGTTCGGGCGGGACGTCCGCCCTTTGGGCGGACGGGGGCGGAGGCTGGGTGTTCATCAGGCTCATCAGCGTCTCCGCGTACGTCTTCCGCCGGAAGGGCGAGACGTCGGCGAGGATCTCGTAGAGGATCACTCCCAAGGACCACACGTCGGTGGCGGGGGCGACATGCTCGGGCTCTGCGGCGGCCTGTTCGGGCGCCATGTAGGCGGGCGTGCCCACGATCATTCCGCTGGCGGTGAGGGTATCGCCGCCGCGCAGGAGGCGCGCGACGCCGAAATCGAGGAGGTAGACCTCGCCGTTCTTGCCGAGCATGATGTTGGCCGGCTTGAGGTCGCGATGCACGACGCCTTGTCGGTGCGCGGCCTGGACGACCAGGGCGGCGGCGTGGAGGACCTTGAGGAGCTTGTCGCGCGGCGGGTGGTGCTCGAGCAACTGGGCCAGGCTCAGGCCGTCGATGTACTGCATCGCGATGAAGTAGCGGCCTTCGTGATGGCCGACTTCGTGGACGGTCGCGATGTTGGGATGTCCCAGGCGCGAGGCGGTGTAGGCTTCGCGGAAGAAGCGGGTGACGGCGTCCTGATCTTCCCCGGCGTGGAGCACTTTGAGGGCGACGAAGCGTCGCAGATCGATTTGCCAGGCTTTGTACACGGTGCCCATTCCGCCGCGGCCGAGTTCCTGGACGAGGGCGTAGCGTCCGAAGACGCGGTTGGACGTCTTCAGGGCCGCTTCCACCTCGGGCGGCAGCGGGGCTTTCAGCATGTCCCCTCCGGGCGAAGAGGACGCGGAGAGGAGCAGAGGACCCGGAGGACGCAGAGCGGCGACCGCAACCGAACTCGGGGATCCTCCGTCTTCCGTCCGGAGAATACTCTGAGGAAGCCAGGAAGCCAGGAGGAAGACCGAAGGATAGGACGACCGACTTCCTTTCCTGATTTCCTGCCTTCCTCAGAGATACTCAGGCGACTGGCCTGGAGGTTCATGAAAAATCTTGTCGTAGCACAAAGATTTGATCGATTAGCCCAGCAGAGATTCCTTTCGAAAACGGACGCAATCGCTTGAGACTGAGTCGGTTGCCTGGGTACCCCGGAAGGACTTCGCGTCGCGAGAAGAGGTGAGGCGTGAGTAGTACAGAGCGGAAACCCTTCTTGTTGACGTGCCGCGTCGGTGTCCGCGGGTCGAATCATGTCCCCTCCCGGTGCCCCCAGCAGTCTAAATGACCGGGCGGGAAAAGGGAACAGACGCGGACGAGCGCTTACCCTCGGCGAATCAGTATTCCCTTTTCGGCGACCGTCCTTTAGAGTCTTGGGGCATGTTCCAACGCATCCTGGTCCCGCTCGACGGGAGCGAGATCGCCGAGCAGATCCTGCCCGTCGTGGAGCGGTTGCGGATCGGGGGAGCGGTGTTGCAGCTGGTGCGGGTCAATCCGAGCCCGCCGGAGTCGCCCACGCCGTACGACGAGACGCTTCAATTGGAAGCCGAGAGCTATCTGGATTTCATCGTGTCGCGGCTGAGCGATCGGGGCATCGCGGCCCAGTGGGAAACCCGTTGCGGCGATGTGGCCGCGGAGGTGCTGGCGGCGGCTCGGGAGCACGGGTGCGATCTCGTCGCGATTTCTTCGCATGGCCGCAGCGGCATGGCGCGGCTGGTGTTCGGCAACACGGCCGAGCGGATCCTCCAGCGGGCCGAGATCCCCACGCTGCTGGTGCGCGCCCTGGGATCGAACGCGCCGCGTCCGGCGCGTCTGGAGTCGATCCTGGTTCCGCTCGACGGCACGCCGGTGTCCGAGCAGGCGCTGGATGTGGCGTTGCAGGTGGCGCGGGAGGTGGGGGCGCGGGTGCATCTCCTGTACGTGATCGAGAGCCTCTGGGCCGCGGGCGATTCGAAGCTTGCGCGCGATCAGCTCAAGGAGGTCCGTCGGACGGCGGGCCGGTTGCGGGAGCTGGCGGAGAGGGTTCGGTCCGAACGGGTGCCGGGTCGCATGCTCCTGGTGCGCGGCGATCCGTCCAGCGAGGTGCTGGGTCACGTCGCCCGCTACGGCATGGATCTGATCGTCATGACGCCGACGAGCGCGAGCGGCCGTCCCGCGGCGTTCGGCCGGGTCAGCGAGAAGGTGCTTCGCGCGGCGCCGGTACCGGTGTTGGTGGTGCGGTCGCTTCCCGACAAGGGGACGGAGCGACGGCCGACGCAGGCGTGAGTCGGCCTTAGAAAGCGCGTTCCTTCGCCGAACGGATCCAGAGTGCGACGGAGACCGCCGGCAGGAGGTCTTGAATGAGCCGCACATGGTCTTCGTCGAGGCGGTCCGTTTCATACGTCGCCAAGTGAAGGGCTCCGAGAAAGCGAGGACCGACCTGCAAAGGCAAGAGAACCTCCGCGTGCAGTCCCATCTTCGCGAGGTCCGTGTCGCTGTCGAAGCGGCGCTCCTCGGCTTCGATATGGCGGCGCAAGATCGGCTGCCTTGTGCGAAGGACTTCTCCCAAGGGCGACGACTCGGGCGATCGTGACGATTCGCCGCTTTCTCCGAACCGGTTGCCGATGGCGGCGTAGGGGATATGAAACAGGCGCTCTTGGTCGTCATAGAGCGCGATGGAGCAGCGATCGAACGGGCACAGCTTCTTCAGATTGCTGGCGAAGACCCGCAGGATATCCGCGAACCCGGCGCCGCCGCTGACGGCGCGCAGCACGCCGTTGACGATCGCCAGCTGCTCGACGCGTTTGTCCAGTTCGCCCAGGAGTTTCGCGGCCGTGTAAGAAACCGGTGCGGTCGTCATCGGCGCCTCCCTGTATCTTCCATGGATTGATCCATGCGCCGTCGGGGCGTTGCGAGGTTCTTCGGAAGAAGTCCCGCGATTTCGTTAAGGGACGGCAGATCAAATTCGAATTGCAGGTAGGATGACGGAGGGCGCGCGCATGACGCCGAGGAGACCTTGGGTACGCCATGTCGTAGGCGGCATGTTGGTGGGCGTTCTGGCGGGATGCAACCACGACGGCCACGGCTCGAGCGGGGGCACGACTCCGAACGGCGTGGTTCGATGGGAGAGCATCGACACCATTTACTCGCAGAACCTGAGCGATCCCTACATCGAGCAGGCCGCGCAGGAGATCAAGACGCATTTGGACCCCCTCAAGGCCGGTCCGATGGTGCTTTCGAGCGCGCCACCGGCGGGACCGGCCATCGTGCTGGAGGTGAATCCTGGTCTGCGTTACCTGGAAGGCAGGAATGACGAGGCCTTCTACCTTTTCGCCGACGAGCGCGGAATCAACATCACCGGCAGGAGTCCGGTGGCCGTGCGTCACGGCGCTTACGCCTTGTTGGAGAAGCTGGGATTCCGGTGGTTCTTCCAGCATCCGACATGGAACGTGAGTCCGGAGACGTTGCCGGCCGTTTCGTTCCAGGAAGTCCAGGAGCCTCGTTTCATCCAGAGAGGGTTGGGCAACCCCACCGGACATCGCGCCGTGATGCCCAACGGCGTGGAGTACTGGGAGCGCTGGATTCGTCGAAGCCGCTTGGCGGGAGACGCCTTCTTCGAGGCGCGCCACAGCTGGTACGAATTCGCCGGCAAGACGGAGGTTGCCGCGCAGGACCCCACGGCGGTGTGCTACAAGCCGGACGGCGTGACTCCGCAGCAAGTCCTGCCGGAACATCCGGCGGTCATCGATCGCGCCTACACATACGCCCGGAACTACTTCGCGACGGACACGACCGTCAATCGCGAGGGCGAGACGGTCCGGAAGATGTCGGTGCCGATCAGTCCGCCCGACGGGAATCTGATCTGGTGCGATACGTGGAGGGTGGACGGCGAATACAACTCCCAGGCGATCACCGACAAGGTTTATGGCCTGACCAACACGGTGGCACGCATGCTGCAGACGGAGCATCCCGGCAAGTACGCCAGCGTGCTGAATTACTCGTGGTACTCCGAAGTTCCCACGTTCCCGCTGGAGCCCAACGTGCATGTGGTCGTCTGCGATTTCGCGCGGGGTACGGCGCTCACGCTTCAAGAGAGGGTGGAGCGATTCCATGCGATGGGAGTCTCCACCGGCTTCTACGGCTATTTCGACGTGTGGCCGTGGTGGAAGGATCGAATCGAGCCTCCGGGCAAGATGACGGGCAAGTACCTCGCCGACATCCGAACGGCGGCGGAGGGCGGCGCGGACACTTTCTACGCCGAGGCGTCGGACAATTGGGGGCCGAAGGGGCGGCTCTATTGGCTGACGAGCAAACTCGCGTGGGATCCGGACCAGGATCCGGATGTGCTTCTCGACGATTTCTACGCGCGCGCGTTCGGGCCGGCCAAAGACATCATGGAGCGGTACTACACGCGGTTCGACACGCAGAGGCACACGCCGCGAGTCATGGGGCTGGCGTTCGAGGACGTGGCGGCTGCGCTGGAAGCGGCGGCGGGCCGTCCGGACATCCAGGAGCGTATCCGGCACGTCCTGTATCACACGTACTTCTGGTGGAAATGGGGACCGGAAATCCAGGCGGGGCACGCGGGCTTCGCATCGGTGGACGACGCAAAGGCGATGTACGCGTTCCTCTGGCGGATCCGGGACTTGCACGTCGTGACGTTCCGCTTGCAGGAGGAGACGATGCTCAGAGTGTTGACCACGACGCTCGGCGTCCCCGACGCGGAGCTCGCGCCGCTGCGCGACCCGACGCCGCCGAGCGCGTCGGAGGCACAGGCGTGGCTGGACGAGGCTCGGGCGAACTTCAGCGGGCTGGACCTCGTCCATGTGGAGACACCTCGCGCGCTGGATCTGCAGCCGTTCGTCGCGGCGGATTCCTCGCTGCCGCCCGTGCGACGCATCGAGAACCGCCTCGGAGGCACCGAGGACATCCTGATCCCCTCTTCAGGCGCCGAAACGGTCACCGTCAGCATGCTGGTTTCGGGATGGTTCGAATGGATCGACCCCAGCGGCACGGTCCTCGTTCATCAGGAGCTCAACACCCTCTGCCCGACGGGTGGATGCTGGTTCCAGAATCCTGGGCAAGCCGTCCCGCTGCCTGCAGACTCGCCGGGAGTCTACACTTTGCGCATCGGAGGCTGGTTCGTCGTCGACGTGCCGGATCGGATGTCGTCGATGGCGGGTCCGACCTACAAGTCGACCCCGAGCGGATATTTCTCAGTTCCGCCGGGGACGGCGGCGTTCGTCGCCGGCGCCGGAACGGAAAACTGTACCCTGACGTTTACCCGGCCGGACGGCACATCGTTGGTCCTGACCGGGGCGGATACGTGGAACGAGTGGGTCGTGCGAGATCCGCAGTTGGGCGTGTGGAGAATCGACGTCTCGGCGAGTTCGGAGTTCTGGCTGCTCGGCGTCCCACCGCTGCTGTGGCACAATCCGAAGTACTTGCTCGTGCCGCGGGATTGACGGAGAAAGGGCCGACATCCCTTGCAATGCGGCACTCGCGTCCCTACCCTAAGAGTTTACATTCTCCGGGAGAGGCGTTTTTGGGACGACGCGAGATGAAGCCAGGGATGTGTAAGAAAAGGAGAGGCGGAGAAAAGAGGATTTTCTCCCTCTCTTACACGTCTTAGCTTTGTCGCGGCTCGTTGATTCCCTGGAACAGGCATGAGGAAGACGCGCATGGGATTGGCCGGACGAGTAGCGCACCTGGAGGAATCCGCCACGCTCGCCGTGGGCGAGCGTGCGGCGAAGATGAAGGCCTCCGGCATCGACGTGGTGTCCTTCGGCGCGGGCGAGCCGGACTTCGACACGCCCGAGCACATCAAGAAGGCCGCCGTCGACGCGCTGGCCAAAGGCGCGACGAAGTACACCGCGTCGTCGGGCATCGCGCCGCTTCGCCGGGCCGTCGCGCAGAAGTTCGAACGCGACAACGGACTTTCGTACTCGGTCGAGCAGGTCCTCATCTCCTGCGGCAGCAAGCACTCGATCTACAACGCCCTGCAGGCGCTGGTCGATCCCAACGATCGGGTCATCATCCCCGCCCCGTATTGGGTGAGCTATCCCGAAATGGTGAAGTGCGCCGGAGGCGAGCCGGTGATCGTGCAGACGGACGAGAAAGCGGGCTTCAAGATGCGGCCCGAGCAGCTCAAGCGGGCGCTGGCAAGACGCGCCAAGGCGTTCATTCTGTGCAGTCCGTCCAACCCCACCGGAATCGTGTACTCGCCGGATGAGCTCAAGGCGTTGGCGCGCGTGATCGAGGAAACGGACGTCTGGGTCATCTCCGACGAGATCTACGAGCACCTGATCTACGGCGGCGCCCGACATGTCTCGATCGCGACGTTCGACGGCATGAAGGACCGCACGCTCGTGGTCAACGGCATCTCGAAGGCCTTCGCGATGACGGGCTGGCGGATCGGGTACATGGCCGGTCCGAGGGAAGTCGTCGAAGCGGCGGCCAAGATCCAATCTCATTCGACCTCCAATCCCACGACGGTGTCGCAGCACGCGGCCTTGGCGGCGCTGGAAGGGGGGCTGGCGGCGACGCAGGCCATGGCGGCGGAGTACGTCAAGCGGCGCGACGTCATCGTCCGACGGCTGCGGGCCGTCCCCGGCGTGACGTGTGTCCAGCCGGAGGGGGCCTTCTACGCGTTCCCGAATGTGAGCGATTTGTACAACGGGAGCGTCCGGGGTTCCGGGGCGTTCGCGACGGCACTCCTGGAGGAAGTCCATGTGGCCGTGGTGCCGGGCGAGCCGTTCGGCAGCGACGCGCACGTGCGGTTGAGCTATGCCACGTCGATGGACCGGATCGCGGCGGGGATGGACCGCTTGGAGACGTTCGCGAAGAAGCTTCGAGGATGACGCGCCTTCAGAAAACGCTCGCGGTGTCGCTGCGGAAGTACGATTTCAGCGAGACGAGCCAGGTGCTGCACCTCTACACGCGTGATTACGGCAAGGTGCATTGCATCGCGAAAGGAGCGAAGCGCAAGAAGTCCGCGTTTCACGGCCCGTTCGACGTCATGGTGCTGTACGAGGTGATCCGCCTGGAGAAGCAGCCCGGGGCGCTGGATCTCTTGACCGCTGCGGAGGCGCTCCGCGACTACCGCGAGGTGCGCGCCGACTTCGCGCGCTTCAGCGCGGCGAGTTACGCGTGCGATCTCGTCGACGAATTCACGCTCGAAGGCCAACCGCAGCCGGAGTTGTTCGAGCTGCTCCGTCGGATGCTGGAGGCGCTGGCCGGAGGATCTCCGGTGACGCCGTCCGTGTTCTCCTTCGAGGCGCGTCTGCTGCGGATCTTGGGTCACGCGCCGCGGATCGCCGAGTGCGGCGTGTGCCGACGCCGCGTGATCGGGCCGGAAACGTATTTCAGCGCGCGCGATGGCGGCGCCGTCTGCGTGAGATGTCGGCCGAGAGACCCGACACGTCTCTTGGTGCCGCGCGCCGTCTTGGACGCAATGGGTGCCTTCGTGGAGGGCCGCCCCGCCGACCTGCGTGCGCTGCCGAATCTGGTCGACCATCTCAGGCGCGTGATGGACACCTATCTCCGGCATCTCCTGGAGCGGGAGCCCAAGACGATGCGGTTCATGCGGGAGGCCGTGTTGGCGCCGCGTCCGTAATCAGTTCGTCCTCAGCGCCGCCTCGCACCGCTGGATGTAGGGCTCGCAAGCGGCGGCCCAGCGGGGATCAAGCGCCGCCGATTCGCGGAAGCCGTCGAGCGCCGATCGCAGTTCTCCCCACAGGAGGCGCATCTTCCCGCGCAAGAAACGGATCTCGGGGTTTTTCGGATTCTGTTCGACGGCACGGTCGTACTCGCGCATCGCCGATTCGTAAAGCTCCTGGGCCGGTTCGGACCGCGACCGCGTGAAGTAGGCGAGATTCCCCAGCGCACACGCGAGGTCGAGTCGCACGCGAGCCCCCTCCCCGCCGAGCGCGATCGCTTGGCGGAGATCCTCCGCCGCCCTCCGGTAGTCCTCTCTGGGGTCCTGCCCCAGACGTTGCCGCGCGACGCCGCGATCGCACCAGGTGACGCCCCGACCATGGAGAAGCCCCGCGCTCTTCGGGGCACGCTCGATCGCCTCATCATAGTCCGAAAGAGACCGCTGCAGATCCGGCTCCGGATCCTCCATCGCACGCGCTCGATTGCGATAGGCGCTGGCGCGGCCCTCCAATACGTCCGCCCGGGTTACCCGGCGTGCGCCGCTCTTGAGGGCATCCAAAGCCCGCGTGTACGTGGCGATCGACATGTCGAGGAGAGCGATGGAGCGCGGTGCGTCCAAATCTTGCGTCGTGGCCTTCGACTGGTAGACGCTGCCCAAGTTGTTCACGGCGAGGACGTACTCGGGATCCAGTTCGATGGCCCGTTGCAGATCCTGAACCGCGAGGTTCCACCAACGGTCGGTCTGATCTCCAAGCGTCATTTCGAAACGCGCCCGGTCCGCCCACATCTGTGCTCGCAGGCAATACGCGGCGGGATCCTTCGGAAGCAGCTCGATCGCGCGGCCGCAATCGCGCTCGACTTCATCGTAGAGCGATCGAGGATCGCCGTCTTGATCGACGATTGGGCGTGCCATCAGCCGTCGGGCGCTGGCGCGCCCCAGCCACGCGGCGGGAATCGTGTCGTTCCGTTGGATCACCTGGTCGAAATGCCGCAGCGCGTCAGCGGCATGGCTTTCGGCCATATCGAGCAGGATGGAAGCCAGATTCACCCGGGTGGACAGATCGTTGGGATCCAACTCCAGAGCCCGCTCATAGGACTCGCGCGCCCGCCCCAGCGCCTCCGGCGCATCCGCGTCGGGCCGGTCCGCCCGGGCGACCCAGATGTTCCCGCGAACCATCCAGGCCAACGAGAGCGACGCATCCATTTGCAGGGCTTTCTCCACGTCACGCAGCGCCTCCGCCAGCAGCTCGGCGGAGGGCGGCCGCGCGAGCGTCGCGAGACCGCAGCGTACCTGCGCGCAGAAGACGGAGAAAACGGCGCGCGCGGGTTCCTCCGCCGCCAACATCTCGAGGTGCCGCAGGGCTTCCTCAAGCGACGGGCGGGGATCGTCTTTGCGCATCCGGTCCGCGGCGGCGGCAACGCAGGCGAACGCAAGCGTGTAACGAGTCGCGACATGATGCGGACGCCGGCGCAACGCGTTATCGAGAAGTTCACGCGCGCGTCCCCAATCGCCGGCCACGTAATAAGCCGTGCCCGCGGCGCTCTCCACGGAGAAGCGGGAGACGCCGGTCGTGCAGCGCAGGATATCCTCCGCGGCCGCGGCGCACGCCTCGGGCGAGGACTCGCGGTAGATGACCGCCAGCGCCCGGCCGAAGCGGCCGCGGTCCGTGTCCGACAGCGTGACCGGACTCTGCTGGACCCGCGCCAAGAGGAGTCGATTGTAGGTCTCCAGATCCCGCAAAGCGCGCTGCCGCCAGGCCTCCTCCTGCGGGCTCTCGCGCTCGAACGGCTGCGCCTGGAGCCAAGCGCCGCGCGAATCGCACGTG
>JACPRB010000217.1 GCA_016190155.1 Planctomycetota bacterium | reverse complement strand
TGGTTGGGATCGATGCCGTCGCTGTCGCCGACGAGCTTCACCGACCCGCCGCGTCCGCCGTGTCCGCCGGCTCCGCGGGCGGCGCCGCCGCGAGCGAAGAGCGTTCCGGCCACGGAGATGAAGTTCTCGGGAATGTCCATTCGGATGCGGCCTCCCTGCCCCGCTGTGGCTTTGCCGGTCGAGGCGCCGCCGTCGCAGACGATCGCGGCGCCGGACGCCAAGGTAATGGACCCGGATGCGCTGAAGGCTTCGAAGCGTACCCGTCCTCCGTTGCCGCCGGGAACGGACTCGTTCATCGGCGCCGAGGAGGAGCCGCCGCCGGCATCGAGCGCGGCCGTGCTGACGATGCTGCCGGAGCGCGTGTCGCAAGCGACGTCGATGGTTCCTCCTGAGCCGGGGTGCGTGAGCGAATCCCCGCCTCGAACGGTGAGCCGGCCGGCGAGGGCGATGTCGGCGGCGTTGGAGACGACGCGGATGGCGCCTCCGTTTCCTCCGTCGACGCTGCCGGTCGCGCTCATTTCGGCCGACGAGTCCATGCGGCCTTCACGTCCGCTGTGACCGACGATGACCAGGCCGCCGTCCCCGTCGGGCAAGCCTCCGTTCGCGCGCAACTGCCCTTGGGGGGAGAAGATTCCGGAAGAGCGCATCTCGACTTGGATCGTTCCACCGGCTCCGCCACGGCCGCCGCCGATGCCGGCTCCGCCCGAGGCGTCGGCGATGCCGACGGGTAGGGCTCGCAGGGGCGGTTGCGGCGCCGTCGCGTTCGAGGTCAGTTGTATGACGCCGCCCGCGCCGCCGTTCGCCGGTCCTTGCCCCGCTCCGTCGCCGCCGCGAGCGTCGAGAAGCACGCCCAGGGTGACGAAGCCCGAAGACGAATCCGCGACGAACGTGCCTCCCGTCCCGCCGATCTTCGCGGCGGATCCTCCGCAGGACGACAGAGTCGCGTCGAACAACGCGATCGAGCGCAGGCGGGTATCGAAACCGATGTCGACTTCTCCGCCGTCTCCACCGCGGACTTCGCCTTCAGCGGAACCGGCGCCGGCGGAACCGCCCCGCACATCGATGGCGCCGAAGAAACGGAGATCCGCGGAGCCGGAGAAGCTCACGATGCCTCCCGGGCCGCCGACGGCGCCCGAACGGGACGCCGCTGCGCGGCCGCCGCGGGCGCGGATCGGAGCGGTCACATCGATCGATTCCGTGGCCGCGAGGCGTACCTGACCGGCACGGGCGCCGCGCACGTTCGACTCGCCGTTCGCCTGTCCGCCCGCGGCCACGACGGCGGTATGAAGGTGCACCGGGCCCGCGGAATCGATCGCCACGACGGCTCCCTCTCCTCCCGCCGTGGTGCCGTCGCCGCCGCCGGCCGCGATGAGGCCCGCCGGAAGGAACACGGAGTCGCCTTGGGCCGTGATCGTGACGGCGCCGGCAGCGCCGCCGGGCCCGTTCGCGTTGGCTTCACCGCCGGCGTCCAGGAGGCCGGCGACGACGACGCGTCTGGCCTCCAGGGTGATCGAGCCCGCCCGATCGCCGGTTGCGGAGCCGTCCGTGCTTGCGGTGCGGATGGCGCCGAGCACGAAGATCGTGCCGTTGGGCGCCAGAAGCTGAAGGTCCTGCGTCACGGCGCCGGCATCGTGAGCCGTCAACGTTCCGGCGACGACGATGTCGCCTTGCGTGGCGTGGATCGTGAGGATTTCGGACGGGCCGGGCGCGGAAACCTCGCCGGAGATGACGAGGGGTCCGGCGGCATTCACGTCGGCGCCGAGCTGCTCACGCGTGAGCGCCGTCCCGCCCGAGGGCGGAACGGGGGCGGCCGGCCGTGCGGGCGTCGGATCGCGAAAGCCGAGGGTCACGGATCGTTCCGCCAGAAGATGGACGGCTCCGCCGCGACCTCCCACACCGGCCGTCATGCCGGCCCCTCGGGCGTCGCCTCCGCACGCGACGATGCCGGCTACGATGTCGTCCGGCGACGAACTCGGCGAGCCGGACGAACCGCCGTCGCTGCAGCCGCACCCCAAGGTCAAACCGGCGAGAATCGCTCCCTCCACGCAGCGCCAGAAGTGCTTCATGGCTGTCCCTCTCTCCAGATGTCCCTGCGATCGTTCTGATGCAACATAGCGGGGCATGGGGGATGTTCAAGAATTTTATTCATTGCACGTCGGCGGCTCATTTCTTGCGGAGGCTTCGAATCTCGTTTTCAGCGGCACGGCCAGAAAGAGGACTTGGACCACGCAAGAAAAGCAACCACGGATTCCGCGGATTGCGCGGATGTTGGCCGAAGGAGACTCCTTCATCATGGAAGAACCTCATCACAGCCTTGTTCGACAGGTCTCGTGCCTTCTTTGTCCATAATCCGCGATCCGTGTAATCCGTGGTTACTCTCCTGGAAGGCTATCCCTGAACGCTTACCCATACCCGATCTCCCCATCTCCCTATCTCCTTCGTCCGGTGTGTTACGGGGAATCTCTGCGGCACGGGCTTGCATGTTGCGGACGCCGTTGCCAGATTGCAGTGGAGCGATCATTCATGGAGTGGGAAGCACGCGTTCGCAAGCTGGCCTCGATGGGGAGGTCCCCGGGACCCGTCGTCACGATCACGCTCGACGTGTCGAAGTCCGGAGTCCTTCCGGCCGAGGCGCGGACCTTCGTGCGGGACCGGGTGCTCGCGCATCGCCCGCCGGAACTGGCGCGTCGCGTCGCGGGCTGATCGCCTGCGTCACGCCGTCTTGGGCCTGCGGTGAGCCTCTTTGGCGCGTTCTGCGGCCTGCTCGATGCTGCGCTTGAGGAGGCTCGAGAGATCGAGGACCTCCGCGGTCTCCTTCCTCTCTTCAGCAGGTGCCGCACCGGGAGCTGCCGTGCCTGTTTGGGCCTTCGTGCGGATCATCCGGAGCACTTCGTCGCGGAAGTCGTCTCGATACCGGTCGGGATCCCACGATTCGGTCATGGCTTGGATCAAGCGTTCCGCGGTCCTCAGTTCCTCGTAGGTGATGCCCAAGTCGCTCAGATCGCTCTCGGGGGGCATCTTGAGCCCGCCGGGATCTTTCAGTTCGTGCTTGTACCGCAGGAGATTCAGGACGAGGAAGTTCGCGCGGGGCACCAGGGCCGCAAGGTGCTCGCGCGTGCGGATGACGATCTTGGCGAGCCCGAACTTCCCGGCGCGCTTCAAGGCCTCGCGCAGCAGGACGTAGCTCTTCGAATTCCGGTCCGTCGGTTCCACGTAGTAGGGTCTGTCGTAGTAGGCGGGGTCGATGTCGCCGCCGTCGACGAAGGCGACCAGGGTGATGGCCTCCGCGCGCCCCGGACTTGCGCGTTTGAGCTCCGCTTCCTCGAGGACGACGAACCGTCCGCTTTCGTATTCGAAGCCACGGACGACGTCCTTGGCGGGGACCTCCGCGCCCGTCTTCTTGTTCACTCTTCGATGGCCGACGGGAGCGTTGTCGCGACGGTCGAGCAGGACGAAGTCCAATTCGTCTCGCTTCTCCGCCGGATGGAGCGCCACGCCGATGGTGATGAGGCCGAAGGATAGATGGCCTTTCCAGACGACTTGCGTCATGCGAGTTCTCCGCAAAGCCGTTGCACTTCATTAATGATCCACGAAAGGGCGGTGATGTTACCGGGACCTTTGGGCCCGAGAGGGGTGCGTAACATCGTTCGGCAGGATGGATCGTACGGGTGGAACCCACCAAGGTTCGGCTCGTTCCTGTCATTGCGAGGTGTCTTATGGCAAGTCCTCCGCTTCAACCTGGTGAAATGGCCGTTGCCACAACTCCTGCCCCTGCGGTCACGACGATCGAGACCGTGGGCGCCACGCGGGCCCAATGGGGCGCGATCATGGCGGGAGCTTTGGCCGGTTTCGCGACTACGTTTATCCTCGGAACCCTCGGTATGGCCATCGGCATGACCGCCGGGAAGGCCGTAAGCGAAGGCGCGGAAACGGGCCAGGTGACCACGGGTTACGGTGTGGCTTCGGGCATTTGGTGGCTCGTGACCGTCGCTCTTACCGGTCTCGTCGGCGGGGCGGTGTTGGGGCGCATGGCGCGGAGCGATCGGGCGTACTTCCCAGGCATCTTCGGAACCCTGACATGGATCAGCGGAGTGCTGATCGTGCTGGTTCTCATGGCGCTGGGATTGGGCGGCGTGGTTTCCGGAGTGGGCGCGGGCGGTTTCATGGGCCGGGGAATGGAAGAACAGACCGCCCAGACGACAGCCGGTGTCGGCATCGCCGCGGCCTGGGTGCTGCTGGTCTCCGAGATCATCGGGCTGGGAGTCACCGTCTTGGCCGCGCGCCGCTGGGGGCCTCGCTATTCCTCCGAACATGAGGCCGTGATCCGATAGACGCTTCCGGACAGGTCGTGAACTCCGGATCGCCGGTGTCTTGCAGGCGGTGCGCTCTTGGAGCGCACAGGCACGGACATGCGGCCCCAAGAAGACAACGACCCGAGATTTGTCGCGGCTTGTTGAAAGAAAAAGGGAGGGCCGCATTGAAGGCGACCCTCCCCGCGCTCGAAGGAGGCCGGACCGGCCTACCCGCTTGGCCGAGTCGGCCGGCCGGTTGAAGGGCTCAGTTGGCGTGTCTCAGCTCATCCGAAAACTTGGCGGCCTCTCGACATAAGTGATCGGCGAGACGTCGGCGGCTGAGACCGGGGCCGATCCACAAGGCGCCGCGCGGTTCCGGGGTGCCCCAAGGTCGGATGGAACTCCTCATCGCGACGCGGAGCAATCGAGCCTCTTGAGGATCCGGAAAATCGTCGACGACGTCGAGGCAGGGTGTAAGAAGGCCGGTCCAGAAGTCCACGACCTCGTCCTGCTCGAAGGCCGTTTCGCCTTGGGCGTACATCTCGAGCCTCCGGACGAAGCGCTCCGCGTCGTTCGCCATATGATGCAGGAATTGCGCGCGGATCGAGGCGTTCGTGTCGGCGTAGGGATGGATCGCCGGGAGCTCTTTCTTGAAGTCGATGAAAGGTCGTACGAGACGGATGGTGGTCCGATTGAAGCCCGCATACGTCGAAGGTTGCAGGTCCCCGTCCGATAGCTGCCGCGCATGGCGGGCAAAGAGGGCCTGGAAGCGCTCGGCATCGCAGCGTCCGGGACCGGCCGGCAGAACGAGCGCCAGGAACTCGGCGTGTTCCGCCAACGTCCTCATCCAGAAGAGCGAATCGCGGAACGAGAGCCACACGGGGTCTGGCCCGCCGGACAGGTGGCAACCGGTGGACTTGGTCTCGGAGCCATGCGGCTCATCGGAGGGGATGCTCGCAGGGCTCGGCGGGAGGCCGGCGAGGACGTCCGAGGCGACAACGGCTCCGCCGGGGGACACAAGGGCATAGCGACCTGGAAGTTGCATGGATCAGCTCCGATTCTCGGCTATCTTGTTGGGCGAAGGGCCGGCTCCATCGTTAGACCCGCCGGCGCGAGCGCTTCGACACGAAGGCGTCCGCGTTCATCGAATGAGAGGAGGGAGTGGGCGGCGAGGTCGGTTCGGGAGTCCGCCGGCGTCTCTGAAGGCTGGATCCTGCATACGCACAGCGCCTCCGCATGCACGATCAGGATCAACAAGGCGCGCAGGTACCGGCCGCACTTTTCCATACCCACTCTCCGCTATTCAAAACAGATTGAACATAGAACAGTATATATTGGTTCTGTCGTCTGTCCAGTCCTTTGTGCGCGTGGCCCGAGAAAATGAAGGGAGTCAAGCGAGGGGTGACGGTAGCGGCGCAAGCGTTCGTCCGTTCGTCGGTTCACCGTCCGTCCATTTCCTCGTTCTTGCGTTCTTCTGTGCAGGGCACCTCGAAACGCTCTTCGGCGGAGGACGGGAATCGGGACGTTTGGACGGAAGTGCGGGCGAAGCGGGCGACGGCTCGTTACGTCGCGGCACGCTCGTCGAGCGCCCGAACGCCGCGGGCGTCGTGTCCGACCGTCGCCGTCAGCGCTCCCAGTACGGCGGGTATCCGTAGTAGGAGTGGACTTGCGCCCCCCACACGCGGTCGCCCATGTTGGGCCGGGTGTTCTTGTCGAAACCGGGCGCGTTGCGCAGCGTGTCCTTATCCACGTTCAGAACGGCCTTGCGCTCGTCGTGCTTGAAGTGCAGCGCGCGCCACGGAATCGGAAAGAACCGGTTGCCCAATCCCAAGAAACCGCCGAAGGAGATCACGGCGTAGGCCACACAGCCGTCTTCGACGTCGATCGCCAGCTCCTCGACCTTTCCCAGGTCCTCCCCTCGAGGGTTCTCGACGTCGGTGCCGATGATCTGGCGAGCCTGCATCACCATGCCCGGCAACGGTGCTTCCATAGCGTCCTCCGGAGAAGCGCACGACCTGTGGTCGGCAAGATCGGGGCCCGCCTTCATGGTGACGACTGCCGCCGGTCGTGCGACTAGATCCAGATGAGCGCCGTGCGTTACGCGCCTCTTGGGGTGAGCCTGGAGGAAGCAACAGGTTCCGTTCCATAAAAGGTGCGACCGTGGAATTACGGCCGATCTCTGTCGACGACCCTGGGCGTGCCGGTTAGAATCCGATCCGGCGCCCTCGACCGGGGCGAGATCGATCCGTAACCGAAGCGAGAAGACGACGATGAAACTCCTGAGTTCCCAGCAAGTCCAGCGGATCTACGAAGTGACGGACGGGCTCGGTGTGCATCGCAACTGGGTGGTTGTCCCGTTGGCCACGGGCGCCGGCGGCGCTCAGCGTGTGCTGCCCGACGGCAAGGTGCTCGTCGTTGCCCCGACGGAGCACGCGTTCGAGGCGTGGCTGCCCGAACTGAGGCGGAAGTTGTGCGACTTGAATCTGTCGCGCACGCCTCGTCAGGATGACCATCAACCGCCCCTGAAGCGTCGGGCTCCGGAGGCGCCTCCGGGATCGAGTTCGTCTCGATACCTGCCGTGGCGGGGGCGCCGCAGCAGACCGTCGGATACCCCGTAAGTCTTTTCCCGGTCCTCGCGAAGAGGTCGGGTTAGAACGCCGGCTCCGTCTTCGTCCACCTCAAGTGGGGGAGGAAGGAGCCGGTCCATGGCGGGGACAGCGGAACTCAGAGACAAGATCAACCGGAGCTTATGGGACGAAGGGATCCAGATTCAGGGTCCCATGAGCGATTCCTTCTCGGACGTCCTCACCGCCGAGGCGCTTCGCTTCGTGGCCGCCCTCTCGCGCAGGTTCGAGCATGTCCGTCGAGAGCTCCTTCGGCAGCGACAGGAGCGGCAGCGCCGATACGATGAGGGCATCCGGCCGGACTTCCCGCCGGAGACCAGCCGCATTCGCGACGCCCGCTGGAAGGTGGCGGCCATTCCGCAGGACCTGCTGGACCGGCGCGTCGAGATCACCGGTCCCGTGGATCGCAAGATGATCATCAACGCCCTCAACTCCGGCGCCAGGGTCTACATGGCCGACTTCGAAGACGCGCTCTCGCCGACCTGGGCCAATGTCGTCGAGGGACAGATCCATCTGCGCGATGCGGTCGCGCGGACGATTACGGCCGCGGGGGCGGAAGGGAAGGTCTATCAACTGAACGAGAAGACCGCGACGCTCATGGTGCGGCCGCGGGGATGGCACCTCGTCGAGAAGCACGTGCTCATCGACGGCCATCCCGTGTCGGCATCGCTGTTCGATTTCGGCCTCTTCTTCTTTCACAACTCCCACGCGCTCGTGGAGGAGGGAACGGCGCCGTACTTCTACCTGCCCAAGCTCGAAGGCCATCTCGAGGCGAGATTGTGGAACGACGTGTTCAACGTCGCCCAGGACAAGCTCTCGATTCCCCGCGGTACGATCCGCGCGACGGCGCTGATCGAGACCCTCCCCGCCGCCTTCGAGATGCACGAGATCCTCTTCGAGCTGCGCGAGCATTCCGCGGGCCTCAACTGCGGACGCTGGGACTACATCTTCAGCTTCATCAAGAAGTTCAGAAACTCGCCGCCGCGTGTCCTGCCCGACCGCGCCCTCGTGACGATGGAAGAGCCGTTCCTCAAGGCGTACGCCGAACTGCTCATCCAGACATGTCACGCCCGCCACATCCACGCGATGGGCGGGATGGCCGCGCCGATACCGGTGAAAGACGATCCGCGCGCCAACCGCCTCGCGATCGAGAAGGTGCGCCAGGACAAGCTGCGCGAGGTGCACGCGGGACATGACGGCACGTGGGTGGCCCATCCGGCCCTCGTGCCCGTGGCCTTGAAGGCCTTCGAATTCATGGTAGGGCCCCATCAGATCGCCCTGGCGCGCGCCGACGCCCGCGTGACCGCGCAGGACCTTCTCAAGACTCCGGTAGGGATCGTGACCGAAACGGGATTGCGCACCGACGTCGCCGTCGCCATACGCTATCTGGAGTCTTGGCTCAAAGGCGTCGGCTGCGTGCCGCTCTACGGGTTGATGGAGGACGCCGCTACGGCCGAGATCGCCCGCGCGCAGGTGTGGCAGTGGATCCGATACGGCGTGAAGACCGCGGACGGCACGGTCATTACCGATCGATTCGTGCGCGAGATCATCGACGAGACGGTGGACGCCCTGCGGGAGCCCGGAGGAGACAACTCCTGTCGACTCGAGCTGGCCGCCCGCCTTTTCGAGGATCTGGCGACCGCGGAGGAGTTTCCGGAGTTCCTGACGGCCAAAGCGTATGCGTATCTGGACTGATGAACGAGGGTCGAGGGCGGCGTGCGCCCGGTTGCAGCGGGCGGAATTCGAGGCGATCCAGCACCAGGAATCCGTCGGAACGGGCTACTTCGACGACGTGTTGCAGGCGGCCACGGGTGGGCGTCCACCCTCGGCATGGCGGGTTCCACCGGGGAGGCGCAATTCACTCGCCGGCCTGTCGTCGGGGGCGACGGTGTCCCCCGAATGGAAAAGATGCCTGCGGCGGAGCCGACGGCAGAACGGCTGAACGTATGAACGTATGAACGGATACCGCGGAGGGGGTCATGACGCGCGGTCGGACGTCGATTGCCGCCTTCGTTCTCCTGCTCTTCGGAGTCGCGGCGCTGATCTACCCTCGTTCCGGTCAGCTGAGACGGCTCGCACGCCTGCCCGGCACGTCGGAGCGGACGCGATGGGAGCTGGCGGCTTGGCTGGGCGACTCGTCCGCGCCCGAGGTCGCCCGAGGGCCGGTGGTCGCCTCGTTGCTGCAGGTGGCCCGCGCGCTCTACGAGAAAGGCGAGCATCGCGAGAGCCTGAGGGTCCTTTCCCGAGTCGTGGAACATCCCGACGCGCGTTCCGATGAGGTCATCGCGGCCGTCCGGATGGCGCTCTGGATGAATCGCCCGGACGTTGCGGCTCGGTTCTGCGATCAGTTCATCGCCTGGTTCGGGGTCCCGCGTCACGCCAGCCATCTTGAGTTGGCGGCTCGCGCGTACGCCGACAATGGGGAACCCGCGAAGGCCGCCGACGCGTGGTTGGCCATGTACGAGATCACCCAGGACGAGACCGATCGTCGCCGGGCGTTGGCCGCCGCGGCGGCGCTGCATCCGTTCGAACCGGTGCCGGCGGCGCACGAGCGGCATCTCGAATCCTGGCCCGAGGATCTCGAAGTGCGCGAACGGCTGGCGCGCTTGTATCAAGGCCGCGATCGCCAGGAGGCGTTTCTGGAACAGCTCGAGGAACTGCTGCGGCGAGATCCGAACCGGGATGAGCTTCGATGCGAACTCGTCTGGGGCCAGGCGGCTCGGGGGCAGTACGCGCGGGTCATCCCGCATCTGGAGATCTTGCGGGCGCGCGGGCGGGAGACGGCGAGTCTCCGGGACCTCTATCTGGAATCGCTCCTGGTGTCGGGAATGGCCGATAGGGACATCCGAGCCCTCATCGTCGGGATGCAGCGGGCGTTCAACGAAAGGCAATGCGATCTGTGCGTGACGTTCGGCGCCAAGATCGTCGCTCATCGCGACGCGACCGCGGCGGACACCTTCCGCGCGGCGCAGTTCGCCCTCTGGCTGCAGGATCTCCCCGGCGCCGCCCGGCTGTGCGATGCCCTGCGCGTTCGATTCGGCATTCCTGGAGAGCGTGGGACGATGCGTGGGATGGCGCAGATCTACGCCGACCACAAGGAATTCGCCAAGGCGGCGGAGATCTGGGCGTCGATCTACGACGGGCTGCCGGACGGCGAGGAACGCCGGCAGGCGTTGACCTCGCTGGCGGCGCTTGAGCCGGGGACGCGGGCCATCGAACGGCATCGGGACTACTTGACGCGGCATGACGACGATCTCGAGGTACGGGAAAGGCTGGCGCGCCTCTACCAGGCCAACCAACAGTTGCAGCCTTACATTGCGGAGCTGGAACAACTGCTGGAGCGCATGCCGGAGTCGGATGCGCTGGAGCGGGAACTGGTGTGGGCGTGCGCGGCCGGCCGGGACTACGAGCGTTCGATTCCGCACCTCGAGGGGCTCAGGAGGCGGGGAAAGGACCACGCGGACGATCGGGAGCTCTACCTCACGGCGCTGGACGAAACGGGACGCATCGAGCAGCTCGTGGCGGAGATCGGCCGGCTGTTGAAGGATCCCGAGGAGGACGCCGATCTGCTGAGGCGGTTGGCGGAAGGGTACGAAAGCCAACAGAGGCTGGATCGAGCGGCGGAGATCTGGGCGGCGCTGTTCGATCTGTGGCACGACGAGCGCGCCCTGGGCGAGCGCGCCGCGGCGCTGTTCGAGTTCCTCGGTCGGTGGGACGATGCGCGACGGATCTATCGGGAGCTGCGGGAGCGGTTTCCGGCCGACGGGGGCATCGCGAGCAAGCTCCTGGAACTGCACGACGTGGAGGTCGAGCGGGAGCTCATGCAGCTGTCGTTCGATCGAAAGGACTATCCGGAAGCCATCCGGGCCGGTCTGGATTTTCTCGGGCACGCGCCTGGGGATCCGACCGTCTTGAGGATCGTGGCGGACAGCTTTCACTCGTTGCCGGACATCCCCTCGGCGCGCAAGTACTACGTCATGCTGGCCTCCGTGGCGCCGGACGACGCCGAGTGCGTGTACAAGATCGCGGCGTGCAGCTCGGCGATGGGGGATGAACAGGAGGCTCGCGTGCACGCCTTGCGCGCTCTGGCGCTGATCGAGCGGCAGCCGGTCACGCACGCGGCGAAGCTCACCCAGGCGCTCTCGCTCATCTTGTTGAAGCGGGAGCAGGAGGCGCGTTCGTTGATCCTGGAGCTGCTGGCACGCGTGCCGCAGGACCCCGGGCTGCTCTCGACGTTCGCCTGGGCCCTCATGGAATTGAAGGAATACGAGAAGCTCTATGAGCTCCTGGCGCGCTGGCGGGCGCTGGAGCCGGACTCGATCGACCTCCGGCACATTTGGGCGCAGGCGCTCATCCACGACGGACGATTGGAGGAAGCCGCCGCCGTGTTGGCGGAGCGGCCCGGAGAGAAACTGCCGACGCTGCTGCTGGGCCAGTATCTCGAAGTGCTCTCGTCGTTGGGCCGATGGAGCGAGGTTCAGCGCCTGCTTCAGGAGCGGGAGCCCGACAATGCTTCGTTCGATTGGCTTCGAGAGCAGATCCGGGCGACGTACGGCCCGGAGGGAGCGCTGGCCGCGTCGCTGTTCAGCGCGCGACGTGAAGACCATCTGCGGACGCGCGAATCCTTCCGGTGCTTCGTGACCGAACGCGCGTGGGTGGGTGAGGTCGTCGAGCAGGCGTCGCTGCGCGGACGCGTGGCGTCGCTGGGTGCGGATGAGCGCGTGGAGCTCCTGTCGGGAGGGCTGACGGCCGGTTATCAAGGCAGCGGAGGGCTCCAGACGTTCGTGACGCTGGGGGGGTGGGACGGGGTAGGGGCCGAACATTTCTGGGGGAAGGTCGGAGTGGATTGGACCAAAACCGAGTGGTCCTTGTCGCTGGACGCCGAGTTCGACCGGCCTTGGGACGCGCTGGTGGAAGCGGCGGCTTTCGACGGCGTGCTGCGGCGCGGCGCGGCGAGCGGTTGGGCCGTGGCCGGCCCGGCCTTTCTCTATGGGGCGCTCAGGCTTTCGAGATTTCGATTGGAAGACGCGGCGCTGGACGGCGAACGCGCGGATGAAAAGGGCTTTTTCGCGCGCGGCGAGTACCGTCTATATACGGGAACGACAACGCTCCGTGCCGGTTTCTTCGACGAGACATTGCGGTGGGAGCGCGTTCCGGTCACGCACTTCGCCTTGGTCGCTCAGACCTCGGCGGCGAGCTTCGAAGGGTCGGAGAAGCTCCTCGCGGTGATTCCTCTGATCGAATCATCGGCCGCGATGCACGTCGGAGTGGCGGGGCTGTGGGTGTTGAACCAAGCGACGGCGGTGGGGGCCGAGGTTCTCGTAGGGCAGGACCGGCCGCGCGAGCTGGGTCCCGGCGAGCTCTACGGCGGCACGTTGCGGCTGATCCACGAATGGGGGAACCGGTCGCGATGGATGGGCGAGATGACCTACAGCAACGAGCAGTTCAAAGCGGGAGGAAGCGATTCATGGCTTCTGCAGATGTCCTGGAACCTGAACTTCTGAATCGCCGGCGGTGGAAGCCGCCGGCCTGGGCATGGCTGGCGGAAGCCACGGCCGCCGTGTTCGCCCTCGTCGTCGCGAACATCTTCGCTTGGCCGCGCGACCCGGGCTTCACGACCTGGCCGCTCAACCCGTTCATCGCGGTGGTCATCCTTGTTTCCTTGCGCTATGGGGTATCGGCGGGCTTGGGAACGGGATTGTTGGCCGGCGGTGTCTGGCTCGCGACGGTCGGCGGTTTGCGAGGATTGGAGATCGGTCCCGAAGTCGTGGAAACGGAACTCATCGGGATGCCGGCGATGCTGGTGCTGACCGGACTGTGGGTCGGCGGGTTCGTGCAGCAGGCTCACGGGCGTGTCCTCTTCTACCAGAAGGCGGCCAAGCAGTCCGCGCGCGAGATCGCGTCCGCGCGGGCGACGTTGGATCGACTGGAGGCGCGCCTGCAGGAGCAGACGCAGCAGGCGACGCTCGTGACGACGGCTGCGGACGACCTCTTGGAGCGGCTGAAGCGGATGAGCGAACTGCCGGAGGATCGGGTGTGCGATGATCTGGCTCAGGTATGCGCGGAATGCCTGGGCGTGGACGCGGCGGTATTCCTGAAGCGGGATGCGCAGTTGCATCTGGCGGCCATTCGGGGCAACGGCTGGCCGCAGCGTCCCGCGGATCGGCTCGCCTCGGACGAAGGGCTGGCGGGACTGGCTCTGGAGAGGGGAACGATGGTGACGTCGCTCGAGGCGAAGGATCCGCAGGGGGAGCCGTTCTCGCTGTGCGGCCCCCTGAAAGGGCCGGACGGGGAGCGGCTCGGCGCGGTGGGCTTCCAGCGCGTGTCGTTTCGACAGATCAACGCCCCGTTCCTTCAACGCCTGTCGGCGCTGCTGGATTGGACGGCTGCGTGTCTGGTCCGTGCGCGCCGACAGGCCACTTCAGCGGAAGGCGCGTTGCCCTTGGAGCGGTCTTTCCTGAATCTGGTCCTGGAGGCGCGAAGCAGTCGCGCCCGCGCCGGAGCGTTGCTGCTGTTCTGCATCGGACGCTTCGACGCGTACGCGGCGGAACAACAGCCGTCCGTTCGGGCGGCGGCCATTCGCATGCTGCTGCGGACGGTGCGCGCCGGCGATCTGGTTTGTGAAACGGGGCATCCCGACATGTTCGCGGTGATCCTCGATACGCCCTCCTCCCATTCTCCGGGGTGTCATGAGGCCGTGCTGTGTCGCCTGCGGCAGGCCTATCGCGGAGAGATCGCCTTTCGGCAGGGGATGCCGCCGTACTTGCTCTTCGCCGCGATCGCGATGCCGCCGACCGCCGAGGGCTTCGACGCCGCGGTGGCCGACGTGTCGTGGCGTTTCATCTCGCCGGACATTGCCAAAGGAGAGTCGGATGCGGGCCAGAACGCGAGCCTTGGCGCTCAGTGGCGCGCTGTGTCTTGAGTCGATCGCCGCGAGCCTCGGCTCCTTGTGGTTGTTCGCCGGAGCCCCCTCGCTGGGGGTCGCCCGGGTGACGCTCGTCGTCCTGTTGCAGGGCTGCGCCGGCGCGTGCGCCATGGCGGCGGCATCGCATGCGCGTCGCGAGCGGCTCAGCGCGGGAGCCCTGGAGGGGCTGCTCGCTCTGGCCGTGCCTCTGGTGGGGTCGTGCGCGGTCTCCCTCATCATCCTCATCCACCTGACGGGACGCGTCGGGCGGTCGCCGCGCCGGGACCTGGAGAACGCGTTGACCGTGGAGGCGGGCATGGAGGCGTTGTTCGACTGGCGGACGGCCCTGGCGTTGGAGCGCGAGTTGAGGGTGGCGCCGATCGGGCGGGCGGACCTGGGGCATCCCGAGAAGCTGCAGGAAGCGTTCATCCGGGTCTGGCGCAGCAATGCGGTGTCCGATCTGGATCTGCTGACGAAGGCGTTGGAGCACGCCGATCCGCAGATTCGCCTACGGGCGCGCATTCTGCTCGTTCGTTTGCAGGATCGCGCGGTGGCGGTGCTGCTGAAGGCACGCGAGGAGGCGGGCGCTCAGCCGAGTCGGCCGGAGCCCCGGCGGCGGGCGGGTCGGGCGTGCCTGCTGCTGAGCCGCCTCGACGGCGAGCCGGAGACGGCGCAGACGTTCCGCCGCCTGGCGGTGCTGTGGCTTCGTTCGGCGCACGCGCTGGAGCCGGCCGACCGTGATTCACTGATGGAACTGGCGCTGACGGAGGCGGGAGTGGATCCGGCCGCCGCGCGGGAGCGTTTCCTGAGCGTGCTGGACGGGCGCCCCGGGGATCTGCGCGCGCTGCTGGGGGCCGCCGAGTGCTCCTATCGTTTGGGGGATCGCGAGCGACTCGGGGCGGATTGCGAGGCGATCCTGCAGCGCGCCTCCGAGGGAGCGCCGGAACGGGAAGCCGCGGAGTATCTGGTGAGCCAGATGGAGGAAGTGGGCGATGAATGTTGGGTTGATGCTTGAGGGGACGTATCCCTACGTCATGGGCGGCGTGTCGGGATGGGTCCACGGGATGATCCAGGCCATGCCCGACATCACCTTCACGATCGTGGCCATCGTCGCCGATCCCAAGGCCGCGGCGAGGCGCAAGTATCCTCCGCTGCCCAACGTCGAGCGCGTCATCGACATCCCCTTGTACGGCGTGCCGCTCTGCCGTGACGGGCGACGCCTCTCGATCCGCGACTGGGAGCGGCTGATCGGGTTTCACGAAGGGGGTGACAGCAACGAAGCCGCGGAGCTGGTGGAGATGGGCGCTCTCGGTCCGATCGACCTTCACGAGGCGTTGCATGGGACGGACTCTTTCGATGCGTTGTGCGAGATGTACCGACGCCAAGCCGGCGACGGCGTGCCGTTCCTCGACTACTTCTGGAGCTGGCGGTCGATTCACATCCCGCTCTTTCGCGCCATGGCGGCCGAGCTGCCTCGGTGCGATGTCTATCACGCGCTGTGCACCGGGTACGCCGGGTTCATGGCGGCCTTGGCGCGCCGGCGGACGGGGCGCGCCTTCCTCCTGACGGAGCACGGGGTGTACTCGTCGGAACGCCGGGATGAGCTCTGGGAGCAGATCTTCAAAGAGGGACGCGGCGCGGTGCTGTGGGACCTCCAGGCGCGGCGCCTCATCAACGGCTGGTGGGATCGCGTCTTCTGCGCCTTGTCCAAGCTCGCCTATGCCCATGCGGACCGGATCACGTCGATCGCCACCTGCGGCCGCCGGCTGCAGGTCCAGGAGGGCGCCGACCCCGACAAGATCGAGGTGGTCTGGGCCGGCATCGACCTCGACCGGATACGGGCGATGCGTCGCGATCGAGCGGGTCCTCACGCGCCGTTCACCGTGGCGCTGGTCGGCCGGATCGTGCCGGTGAAGGACGTGAAGAACTTCCTCCACATGGGGGCGGTCTTGGCGAAGCATCGACCGGATGTTCGGCTGCTCATCGTCGGTCCGGTGGATCACGACGACGGCTATGTGCGCGAGTGCCGCCGGCTCGCGTGCGCGCTGGGGGTGCAAGACCACGTGCAGTACACGGGAGAAGTCGATATCGCCGGGGTGTTCGGCGAGATCGACGTGATCGTGCTGAGCAGCCTGCGGGAAGTGGTGCCGCGCGTCCTCATGGAAGGCAACGGGTGCGGCATTCCCGTGGTGGCGACGGACGTGGGCGCGTGTCGGGAGATGCTCGAGGGGCGTTCGCCCGAGGATCGTGCGCTCGGTCCCAGCGGCGTCGTGGTGCCGCTGGGCAGTCCGGGGGAGCTGGCGCGGGCGGTGCTGGCGTTGGCGTCCGACCCGGATCGTTGGCGCGCGTTGTCGCGGGCGGGCATCGAGAGGGTCGAGCGGTTTTACGACGAACGAGAGGGGTGGAGGCGTTATCGCCGGATCTATGAGGAACTGGCGGCGCGCGACGCGGGAGTGCGAAGGGAACGGGTGAACGTTTGAACGAGCGAACGGGTGAACGGTTATGGCCGGCATCGGATTGAGCTTGGACCGTCATCTCAAGCGCGGCACGTACGCCTCCACGCTGTGGGGCTACCTGACCGCGGCGACGATGTTCGCGGGACCTTGGATCCTGGGCGTGCTGGCGGTGCTCGGGGTCCAGGCGGCGTGCCGGGCCACGTTCAGCCGCGCGGAATTGGACTTCTTCCTCGGGACGATCACCTACGTCTACTGCTTCTCGATGATTCTGACGGGGCTGACCCAGCTCATCGCGGTGCGGATGGTATCGGACAAGTTGTACGAGGGGGACCGGGGGGTCGTGGTGCCCGTGTATGCGCTGACGAACTTGTTGAACGGCGGGCTGCATCTCGTGGTGGGTTGCGCGTTCTGGTTGCCGCAGACGATGTCCGTCGAGCTCAAGTTCTGGTCCATCGCCCTCTTCTGTGCCGTGGGATTCAGCTGGCAGGCGATGTCGTTCATGGGCTGTCTGGCCCGGCATGGGAGGGTCCTGCTGTGTTTCGCGGTGGGGTACGCCGCGGCGTTCGGCCTCAGCGTGGAGTTGGGACGGCGGTTGGGCATGACCGGAGTGCTCATCGGGTTCACCTCGGGGGTGACGCTCGCCTTCGCCTGGCTCTCCGGGATGCTCTACGCGGAATTCCACCGTCCCGGCGCGAGCATCGTCCCTTATCTTCGCGTGCCGATGTTTCCGCAGTTGATCGGTTTGGGATTCCTGTGGAACGCCGGGCTGTGGGCCGACCGCATCGTCTTCTGGGCGTTCCATCCCGGAGCGACCGAGGTGGGTCCCTACGTGATGGTGCCGGCGTACGAGCAGGCGGTCTTCCTGGCCTATCTGACGGTCATTCCGGCGCAGGCCTTGCTGCTGGTCCGGGTGGAACTCGTGTTCTTCCGGCGCTATGCCGCCTTTCACTCGGCGGTGATCGGTCGGGCGCCGCTTTCGACGATCCGGAGACAGCGCGAGGAAGTCGTCGATTCGCTGAGACTCAGCCTCGCTCGTGTCGCGCTGGTGCAAGGAGCTTTCACGATGGCGAGCATCCTCTTCGCGCCGCAGCTCATCAAGGCGCTTTGGATGCCGCCGGAGAGTCTCTACATGTTCCGTGCCGCGGCGCTGGGGGCGTATTTGAACGTCCTGCTGCAGGGCGTCATTCTGGTGATGGTGTACCTGGCGCTCTACTCGCAAGCGATGCGGTGCGTAGCGTTATTCCTGGCGGCCCAGGTGGCCGGAGCGGCGGTCAGCCTCATGATCGGGTTTCCGGCCTACGGCTTCGGATACGTCGCGGCGAGCTTCGTGGCGCTGTGCGCCACGCTCCCGATGGCCGCATGGTGGGTCAAGCGGCTGGAGTATTACACGTTTGCGCTGCAACCGGTGTGATTCCATGGAGCGATGGAGGGGTGCATGAGAGACGAATTTACCGCGGAGAGCGCAAAGAGGACCCAGCGCGGCGACCGCAACCGAACTCGGGGATCCTCCGCTTTCCGTCCGGAGAATACTCTGAGGAAGCCAGGAAGCCAGGAGGAAGACCGAAGGATAGGACGACCGACTTCCTTTCCTGGTTTCCTG
>JACPRB010000216.1 GCA_016190155.1 Planctomycetota bacterium | reverse complement strand
CCCGTTCCGGCGTCCAGCTTCCGGAACGAATGAACGTGTGAACGTTTATCGGCTGACGGGGAACAACAGTCATCGGGAGTCGACGCTCATGTACGACCTGCAATCGAAACGGCTGGCAACCTTGTGCGCCGTCATCGGACAAGTCAACCGCGGGACGACCATCGACGAGATCCTCGACATCGTCTTCCGCGAGTTCCGCGATCACGTGCCCTACGACCGCATCGCGGTGGCGATCCTCGAGGACGATCGGAGAGCCCTGCGCTGGATCGCCATCCGATCGAACCGTCCCCTCAAGCTCAAGGTCGGCTACACCTGCGCGCTGGCGGGATCCCCGCTCGAACCGGTGGTCAACGCCGGCGAAGTGCGCGTCGTTCCCGATTTCGAGAAATACCGCTACAGCGAGATTCGATGGGAACCCGCGAACCTCCTATTGGAAGAAGGAGTGCGCTCCAGCCTCGCGCTGCCCCTGTTCGTCAACAACACCCCGATCGGGATCATCTTCTTCAGCAGCCGCTCCCCCGACGTCTACACCCAAGCGCACGCGGACCTCCTGCGCGAGATCGTCGGCCAGGTCGCCCTGGTGATCGAGCGGACACGTTTCATCGAGGCGCTCAGCCGGCAGAACCGCGAGTTGGAGGCGGCCAACGAGCTGAAGGCCTCGTTCGTGCGCAAGCTCGAGGACGAGGTGCGCCTCCAGACGGCGGAGGTGAAGAAGGCGTGGGACCGCGAACACATGCTCCTGCGCGTATCCAACGCCATCAACGCCTCGCTGGACATCGAGGCGATCTTCCGCATCACCGTGACGGAGATCCGCAATCTCGTACGGTTCGACCGTGCCAGCATCACCTTGTTGGACGAGACCGGGCAGCACGTCCGCTTCGCCGCGCTGGAGCCGGCGCAGCGCGACATCCTAGGCCGCAACGACGTCATTCCCGTCGAAGGCAGCGCCATCGGGCAAGCCGCCCGGTCGCAGAAGACCATCATCGCGCAGGACCTGCAGTTTCAACGCGGGCACTACGAGGATGATCTGCTCCTGCGCGCGGGCATCCGTTCGTACGTCTTCACCCCCCTGATCCTGCGCGGCACATCCATCGGGACGTTCAACCTCGCCAGCAGCCTTCCCGTGGGTTTCTCCGAAGACGACATCGCGTTGCTCGCGCAGGTCGCCGAACAGATGACGATCGCGGTGGCCAACGCCCGAGCCTATGAGGAAATCAAACGCCTCAAGGAGGAGCTGCAGGCCGAGAACGTCTATCTCAAGGACGAGCTCAGCACGGAACACCAGTTCTTCGAGATCGTCGGGGCCAATCCCGAGCTCGGCAAGGCGCTGCGGGACGCGGAGCGCGTGGCGCTCACGGACGCGACCGTGCTCATCCGCGGCGAGACCGGAACCGGCAAGGAGCTGATCGCGCGCGCCGTTCACCGCCTCTCCAAGCGTCGCGAGCGCGCCCTCATCAAGGTCAATTGCGCGGCGCTGCCCGAGACGCTCATCGCCAGCGAGCTGTTCGGCCACGAGAAGGGCGCGTTCACGGGAGCCGTCTCGCGCAAGCTCGGACGCTTCGAGCTGGCCGACGGCAGCACCCTCTTCCTCGACGAGATCGGGGATCTGCCGCTGGAGATCCAGGCCAAGATCCTGCGCGTCCTGCAGGACAAGGAGTTCGAGCGCGTCGGCGGCACGGAGACGCATCGCGTGGACGTCCGGGTCGTGGCCGCCACCAACCGCGACCTCGAGGAGGCGATCGCCGCCGGCAACTTCAGACCCGATCTGTACTACCGACTGAACGTCTTCCCGATCACCCTTCCGCCGTTGCGCGAACGCGCGGAGGACATCCGAGCCCTCGCCCTGCACTTCGTCGCCAAGTACGCGCGCCGCATGAGCAAGAAGATCTCCAAGATCGCCCACCGTTCGATGCAGGTGCTGCTCAACTACTCCTGGCCGGGCAACGTGCGCGAGCTGGAGAACCTGATCGAACGCGCCTGCATCGTCTGCGACGGCGACACGCTGCACATCGATGAGGGTTGGCTGCAATCGGCAAGCCTACCCGCCCCCACGCCGGAATTCCGCACGCTCGAAGAGATGCGCGATCACCTGCGGGACACCGAGCGGCGTTTCTACTATCACATCCTTCACGCCAGCTCAGGTCGGATTTATGGCGATCGCGGCGCGGCGGCTCTATTAAGTATCAGGCCGACGACGCTTCAAAGTCGGCTCAAAAAACTTGGAATAACGAAGTTTTCGGTGAACACCTAAACCTTCGCGGTTTCGCCGTTTCCACTTCCCACGTCTCGAATAACTAACTCATTCCCAAGTAATTACGTCAGCACTATTGGCATGGTCTTTGTTAAACATCGTCCGACAACAGTTGCTGGAGGCAGGTCTCACATGCTCTGGAAATTCAAGCAGACGACTGCGGAAAGCGACTGGGGGCAGGAACGAGAAGCACGGGAGCCGGCTCGCCAGGAGCCTCGCGAGGCGAGAGCCGCCACAGATCCGATCGGGCGCTACCTGGCGGAAGCCGCTCGAACGCCGTTGCTCCAGAAGGAGCAGGAACGCCGGCTGGCTCAGACGATGGCGCGCCGTCGCGCCATGTTCACCAACGCCGCGTGCGCCATCCCGGAAGTCTGGCGCCACGCCGTGACCCTCGTCACCGAGGTCATGCGCGGCCAGAGACCGGCGATGAAGGTCTTCAACATCGGAGGGCTCTCCGAGAGCGACTTCCATGCTCATCTGCAGCAGCTCCCGCCGATCGTCGCGCGCCTGCGCGAGCTGACCGCGGCTCGACCGGAGCTCGAGACGTACGTCGAAGGTCGCGACCTCATGCGGCGGCTCAAGCTGCGCATCGGCGTGTTGCGCCAGCTGATGCGACCCGTCGAACAGCAGTATCGCAAGCGCCGCCGGGGCCGCGCGAAGATGAAGGAGAACTGGCGTCTGCGGATGGCGCGGACCGTCTACCGCGCGTTCGTCCGCGTGCGCAACGCGCTCGTCTCGGCCAACCTGCGCCTCGTCGTGCACGTCGCCAAGCAGGTCGCCCGCCATCCCTCGCAGATCCTCGAGTTGATCCAGGAGGGCAACGTCGGGCTGCTCTACGCCACCGAAAAGTACGACGCCCGCGAGGAGTGCCAGTTCCACTCCTACGCCTACTGGTGGATCAAGCAGTCCATGACGCGCGCCATCTCCAACAAGTTCCGCCTCATCCGCGAGCCCGTCAACCTCGACGAGGCCCCGCAGCGGATCAAGGAGGCCGTGGCGAAGTACCGCGATACGAAAGGACGCGATCCGACGCCGTACGAGCTGGCGGAGATGCTCGACATCTCCCGCGCCCAGGCCCAGCGCGTCTTCCGCACGTCCGTGCACTGTCTGAGTCTGGATCAGATGACCGACGAGGAATCGCCCTTGACCGATTCCATCGCCGCGCCCGAGGAAGAACCGCAGGCGGACGCCAGGTCGCTCCTCGACGGGCTGTCTCGCGTGCTGGCGACGCTCTCGCCGCGCGAGCGCGAGGTCGTTCAGCTGCGATTCGGTCTTGGGTACGAGGAGACGTACACGCTGGAGGACATCGCCCGTATCTACAATCTGAGCCGCGAGCGCGTCCGGCAGATCGAGCTCAAGGCCCTGGAGAAACTCCGTCATCCGTCGCGCGCGCGCCGGTTGAAGGCGCTGCTGGATTCTCTGGATTAGTCCGCGATCGTCCACTACCCTGGGGCGCCATGAATGAATCCGTAGACGCGGCCGCCGTGCTCAATGCCCTTCGCGCCGTCCAGGATCCGGATCTGCATCGCGACATCGTCTCGCTGGGCTTCGTCAAGGACGTGAAATCGTGCGGAGGCACGGTGTCCTTCACGATCGAGCTCACGACGCCCGCGTGTCCCGTGCGCGACATAATGAAGGAGCAGGCGCGCCGCGCCGTCATGGCGCTCCCCGGCATCGAGAAGGTCGAGATCAACATGACCTCTCAGGTGCGAACGAGCCTTCCCAAGCAGCCCCTGCTGGAGACGGTGCGCAACGTGGTCCCCATCGCCAGCGGCAAGGGAGGCGTCGGGAAGTCCACGGTCAGCGCCAACCTCGCGCTGGCGCTGTCCAAGATGGGCGCGCGCGTGGGCGTGATGGACGCCGACGTCTACGGCCCGACCATCCCGACCGTTCTGGGCGTCAAGGACCAACCCCGGATGCTGCCCACCCAGCGGATCCTCCCACCGCGGGCCTTCGACATCCCCATTCTCTCGATGGGCTTCTTTGCGTCGGCCGGCCAGGCCGTCGTCGTGCGAGGCCCGATTCTCCACAAGACGATCGAACAGTTTCTCGGCGGCGTCGAATGGGGCGAGCTCGACTATCTGCTCGTCGACTTGCCGCCGGGCACCGGCGACGTGCAGCTGTCGCTGTGCCAGATCATCCCGCTCACGGGAGCGGCCGTCGTCTCCACGCCGCAGGACGTCGCGCTCAATGTGGCCTCCAAGGCGATCGACATGTTCCGCAAGCTGCGCACCCCGGTGCTGGGCGTAATCGAGAACATGTCCGGCTACGCCTGTCCCAAGTGCGGGCACCACGACGATATTTTCGGTGTCGGCGGCGCCAAGGCCTCCGCCGAGCAGATGAACATCCCCTTCCTCGGAGCGATCCCGCTGGACACGCGGATTCGCACGTCCTCCGACGGCGGCCGACCCATCGTCGTCTCCGACCCGGACTCACCGGCGGCCAAGGCGTTCATGGGAATCGCGGAGAAGCTGGCGGCCCAGGTGAGCATCCGCGGGTTCAAGTCCGACGAGGGGATCCTGCAGCCGGTCGTCTGGGGCAAGCCATAGCCCGTTCATCCGTTCGCCCGTTCCTACGCTCCTACGTTCCTACGTTCATCCGTTCATCCGTTCAGTGTTTCGCCTGTTCCTGCGTTCAGGATCTTCTTGGGTTCCTATCAGCCGGATTCTTGTTTTCTTGAGAAGATTCTCATGCGACTCTCCGAAGCTGTTCGAGCATGCCCCCCCTGGGCCTCAAGAGATGTCACCGGAGTACCTCT
>JACPRB010000208.1 GCA_016190155.1 Planctomycetota bacterium | reverse complement strand
CTCCTGGAGACGTACGTCAAGACGCTCGGCATCGAGGCGCAGCTGACGTCGAATCTTGCGCACCAGATGATCCTTCCGGCGGCGCTGCGCAACCAGTCAGAGGTGGCGCAGACCGCGCTGGTCGTGCGCCAGGCGACGGGCGGCGCCGCGCCGGCGGCGGACGGGCTACTCAAGGAGCTTGTGACGCTGACGACGCGCCTTCGCGAGGCGATGGAGGCGCTGGACAAGGTCCGCGAGGAGGCCGAGGGTCCTCACGGCGACGTGCCGGCGCACGCGAAGTTCCACCGGGACAAGGTGCTGCCGGCGATGGACGCGGTGCGGGCGGCGGGGGACGCGCTCGAGCGGCGCGTGAACGACGTCCTGTGGCCCCTCCCGAAGTACCGGGAGATGTTGTTCGTCTACTGATCGGCGCTGGATTCACGCTTGCTCCGTTGATACCATCTCGGGGCATGAAATCCCTCTGCGCCTCGTTCGCGGTGTTGCTCGGGGGATGCATCGGCGCGCGCGACGCCGGTCCGTCCATGGGTATGGCCGCCGCGCGGGACGCCGTGCGGGTCGCCGTGTCGGTCAAGGAAGGCAAGATTCGGGTGGACGCAGAGGGAGGCGCCGCCGTCGTCGAGTTCGCGGGGGTTTCCGCTCACGTGCAACTCGTCGGGGGACAACGGTTCGACGTGGGCTTCGATGCCCGAAGCCGTGAGTTTCACGTCGAGATCCTCGAAGACGCCGACGGCGCGATCGATGTCGGCATCGGTGAGACCCTCGTTCATTCGACCCGGGGCGACATCTTCGATGCGCGCGTGCTTGGAGAGCATCTGGACGTGATGGTTCGGCGAGGATTGGTGCACGTGATGGGGCCTGATCGGCGTTCCCAGGAGGTGAGTCAGGGCGGCCAGATCCTGGTGGGAGGAGGAGCCCGCGGGGCCATCCACGGAACGACTCCCCCGGCGCCGGTTCAGCCCTTGGCGCCCGCGAGGATCCCGCGCGAGCCGCGCCGGCCGCCCATCCTGGATCGGTCGGACATCGCTCCCGCGCCATGATGCACACCCTCTTTCTGATGGTCGCGATGACCTGTCCGTTGCAGGAGGGGCCGCAACGCGAATACGAGGATCATCTCGGGCTGGGTTTGCCGGGCGTGCGCGTGACCGGCGGCCTTTCGGTCGAGGTCTGGCAGGACGACAACATCCTGCTGTCGCGCGAAGAGGAGAAGGAAGACATCATCACCGTGCTCGTGCCCGAGGTGGACGTTCAGCTGGGCGGGGACGACGTGGCCCTTCGAGTGGGCTACCGGGGGCGCGATCGGCAGTATCTCCATCACTCGCGCTTCAACGGGATGGAACACGCGATCGACGGCGCCTTTCACTACGCGGTGGGCTCTTTCGCCTTCGACGTGTGGGACGCCTATCAGGATCGCAACGACCCGTTCAGCCTGCCTTCCGACACGCGCAGGATCGACTGGCTTCAGAACGATTTCGGCGGCGCCGCGGCCGTCGATCTGTCGTGGTTCGCCCTCGAAGCGGGCGCGGAAGTCCGGCGGCTGGAGCTGTTCGATCCGGCGTTCGATCTGTTCGATCACCGGCGTTGGCAGGGCTCTCTCTTGGCCGCGGCGGGCGTCAGCTCGAAGGTGCAGGCGATCGTGGAAAGCGGCCTGGGACACAGCGAGTACGACAATGAGAACGTGTTGGATGATTTCAACTTCGCGTGGCACGCGGGCGGCTTGCGCGGAGCACTGGCCGAGAACGTGCACGTCCTCCTCAAGGCGGGGTGGTTTCGCGTCGGCGTGGACAACACGAGCGGGGTCGTCGACAGCCGCAACGACGACGGCCTCTATCTGGCGTCCGCGGTGAATTGGCGGCCGGCGGATGATGCCGCCGTCACGCTGGAGCTGCAGCGCCGGCCCGTCGAGTCCATCTACACGGGCTGGATGGTCGCCGAACGCGTGGATGTGGGCGTGACGTACCGGTTCGGGGAGCGCCTTACCGCCTCGCTCGGCTCCTACTACGAGCGTCTCGAGGAGTCGTTGGGCGGCGAGGATCGCAAGGCGTATGGTCTCGCCCATACGGGTTTGCGCTGGTCGGTCAGCCGGCATCTGACGCTCTCCGCGGGGGGCGAGCTCCGATCGAAGAGGAGCGACGAGGATACGTTCGAGTACGACAACGTACGCGGCTTCGTCGGAGCCACGGTGATGTGGTAGCGGCGGACTAACCGTTCACCCGTTCGTCCGTTCTTCCGTTCACCGGTTCATGCGCTCGAAGGCGCTTGGGAAAGGATGCCCGCGCGGCCAAGGAGCCCTGAACGAACGGGTGAACGGTTACGCGGCGAAGTCGGAAAAAGAAACCCCCATGGGATGCATGGGGGTTTCCTGGATTGTCCACGTCCCAGCCGACGCGCCGCCCTTGTTCGCGAATCGGCCGGATCAGGGATGCTTACCAGCGTTCGCGACGTCCGCCGCCGCCGCCGCGTCCACCGCCGCCGCGCGCGCCGCCTTCCGTCTTGGGGCGGGCTTCATTGACGGTGATGGCCCGGCCCTTGAGCTCCTGCAGATTCAGGGCCTTGATGGCCGCCTCGGCCTCGGTGCGGTTGGGCATCTCGACGAACCCGAATCCGCGCGACTTGCCGGTGGCGCGGTCCATGACGATGCTGGCCGACTGGACCTGGCCGAACGCCTCGAACGCTTGACGAAGGTCTTCCTCCGTGAGGTCGTACGACAAGTTGCCGACGAAGATATTCACGATCGCTGCTCCTCGGAAATAAACCACGATTTATCAACTGACCGAGCTTCGGTGGGAAGGCTCGCCGGGTTGCCCCCGCGGGCCCGACGCGGAAGGGATGCGGCCGAGTGAACTTCCGATCGAAGGACCGATGCAGTATACCGGCTTGCTCCGGCGCGCTCAAGGTCGAGAGCTCCGGACGTCCCGGATGGAGAAGATGGCCGCGAAGTCGTAGCCTCGTCCGATCAGTTCCCGCGAGCCGCCTTCCTCACGGTCGACCAGACAAAGGACCTTCGCGACCTTCGCGCCGGCCTTCTCGACCTCCGCGATCGCCTGCTTGACGCTGCCGCCCGTCGTCATGACGTCGTCGACGATCGCCACGCGTTCGCCCGCGGCGAGCTCGCCCTCGATCGTCCTTTGCGCGCCGTGCGCCTTGGCCTCCTTGCGGACGATGAACGCGCGCAAAGGGCGGCCTTCGAGGTACGAGGCGACCGCGACGCCGGCCGCGATCGGGTCGGCGCCCAGCGTCAGGCCTCCGACGGCGGTCACCTCCACCTCGCGGAGCTCCTGGAGGATGAGGCGCGCGAACAGGGTGAGCCCTTCGGGATCCAGCGTGACGAGACGGCAGTCGAGGTAGGTGTCGCTGACTTTGCCGCTGGAGAGGACGAAGCGACCTTCACGATAGGCTTTGGCTCGGACGATTTCGAGGAGGCGCGCCCGGGCCGCGATGAGGTCGAGCTTGGGGTAGATGCTGGTCATCGGAGGGAGGATAGCGGCCGGTCGAGAGGCTGCCAAGGGAAAGTGCCGGGTTAACGGTTGAGCCGTTCTTTCGTTTCTTCCGTTCACCGGTTCTTGCGTTTTGCCGTTCGTGCGCTCGAAGGCCTTTGCGAAAGGG
>JACPRB010000214.1 GCA_016190155.1 Planctomycetota bacterium | reverse complement strand
GGTCTTGGCGACGAGCTCCAGCGCGTTGGAGTTCTGGAAGGCTGCCGCTGCCCGGACCAGGATCCAGTAGATGTCGGGCTCGATCTGCGGCCGCCCCAGGCCGGACAGGATCAGTTTCGCGCCGTCCGGCAGGCCGACCTTCACGATCGCCTTGCACGCCTCCTCGAGCGCCTTTTCGTTCTGCGCTTCGAAGGCGCGCTTGAAGTCGCGTTCCATCGCGTCCTGTGCCGACGCTGGAATCGCCAGCGTAAGGACGAGGGCGCACAAAGCCTTTCGTCTACCCATCGTTCTCCCTCCGACCCGCCTAAGGTATAGACACCGCGGAGCCGCGGGTTCACCCGCTGAAGCCTTCCCAAACATTCCGGCTGCGAAAGGACGGCGAAGGCGGGTTCACTTCTTCGCGTCGACCTCGCGGCCGGCGCGGGCGGCCGCCCAGCCCAGCCACTTCGCGTAGTCGCGGATGCCGGTCTCGAGATCGAATCGCGGCTCGTAGCCGAGCTCCCGCTGCGCCTTCGCGAGATCGGCCTCGGTGAAGGTCTGATAGAAGTCGTAGGGGCAGTCGAAGTAGTCGGGATCGAGAGATAGGCCCAGGGCCGAGTTGAGCGCGGCGATGATGTCGTTGAACGAACGCGCCAGGCCGCTGCCGATGTTGTAGACCCCGGGTCGTCCGCGTTCCGCCGCCAGCAGCGTCCCGGTCACCACGTCCTTGACGTAGACGAAGTCGCGCTTTTGCTCGCCGTGCTTGAAGACGCGCGGGCGCCGGCCCGAGCGCATCTGGACGGCGAGCTGGTAGATCATGCTGGCGGCCGCCTTCTTGTGGGCCTCGCGGGGGCCGTACACATTGAAGTAGCGCACCCCGATCGCGCCGTGCTCGCGCGCGATGTTGTCGAGGACGACCTTCGAGAAGGCATAGACGTTCGCGGGGCGCGGCGGCGTCGTCTCGCTCATCCGTTCGTCCGTGATGCCGTACGTCGCGGCGCTGGAGGCGTAGACGACGCGCGGGGCCAGGCCGAGCACCGCGCGGAAGCCCTCGACGTTGTCGTGCACCTGCAGGCGTTGGTCGTGGACCGTCGTGTCGGTGATGGACGCGAGGTGAAACACGATGTCGAAAGTGGCGCGCGGCGCGTAGTCGACCGCGTTCTTGGCGACCACGTCCCCGCGGAAGCCGGTCAGGTTCCGGAAGTCGCCCGAGCGGAAGTCGTCGACGATCGTGACCCGCGCGGACGGCCAGCGGCGTTCGATTTCGAGCGCGAGGTTGGAGCCGATGAACCCGGCGCCTCCGGTGAGGAGGATCCTATCGGGCGCGGACTTTTTCTTTGCCGGCAACGCTGAGTTCCTTAAGGAGTTCGCCCTCCCAGGTGAACTTGAGCCGCGGGCGGTTCTTCGCGAGGCCGCGCTGCGAGACATATCCCGCCAGCAGCGGCAGGGATACGCTGGGCTCCACCCACGCCATCGCGAAGTCGGCGTCCCGCCGGATCTTTCCCCAGGATCGCGCCTCGGAGAGGGTCGAGCCGGAGAGGCCGCCGTCCTGCGTCACGGCCGTCGTCACCTGGATGGCGTAAGAGTGGCCGCGTTCGAGGCCGAAGATGTAGCTCATCACGATGGAGTCGTTGATGTAGTTCTTCGGTACGCCGCCGGCGACGTAGATAGCGGCGGTCTTTTTCGACTTCACGACGATCTGGGTGATCTCGTAGTTGTCGCGGATCGAGTCGATGCTGATCGGTGTGCGCCCTTCGGTGACGGCCCGGTGGTGGTGGTGGGTCAGGCCGATGCCGATCGAGCTGTCGTTGATCGCGGGCGCGAAGATGGGCACGCGGAGTTTGTGGCACGTGCGAACGATCGATTCGTCATCGTCGAGCTGCGAGCCGACGAAGTCGAGATAATCGCGGCTGGAATGGATGCCGGGCGCGAGCTTGTCGGCTACGCGTCCGCACCAGACATCGGTGTCCCAGAATTTCTCTTCGTCGACGTAGGTGTCGTAGATGCGGTCGACGTAGAGGTCGCGCAGTTCGGCGTCGTCGGCGTCGGGCGTTCCTTGGTAGTGGCGGAAGCCGCGCGCCTGGTAGATATCTTGATAGAGGACGGCGCCGGTGGAGACGACGACGTCGACCGCGCCGCCGGCGATGAGATCGCGGATCACTTTCCGGAGGCCGGCGGCGATGAGGGGGCCGGCCAGGCCGAGGAGGATGGTGGGCCGGTCGGGATCGGTGAGCATGCGTCGCAGGACATTGGCGCAGACGCCGACGTTGCGGGCTTGGATGGACATGCCCTGCATCTGTTCGACGAGGTCGGCGACGGTCAGGTTCGGCGTGACGGCCAGTTGCTTGACGGGGCTGTCGAAGAGATCTTTTTTCTTTTTCCGTTCAGCGGCCGTGAGCGGCCGGTAGACGTTTTCGCCATTCTGGCCCATGGTGGTTCCCCTTGAAGAGGGCGACATTGTACGAATGGGGGGTGGGGGATGCCAACGGTGCGGTTTCAGATTGAGAGGCGAGTTCGTCGAAATAGATGTAGGATAGGGGGCCACCCATGAGCTTCAAGAGCGCGGATCCGGCCACGTCGGTCGCCGCGGCCGCCAGTTGGTGCGCCGTCGCGGTCTTTTCATTCTGGTGCGCGTGGGGCACGCTGGCAACGGGCAAACTCACCTTCCTTATCGCCGTCGCGTTGGGCCTGATGATGGCGCTCATGGCCGGGGGCTACGCGATCGAGTCGCTCTCGCAGGAGATGACGATTCGCCGGTGGGCGATCAGCCAGCTCGTGTTCACGGTGTTCGGGGTTGTGTTTGCCGTGGCGGGCATCTTCGGCGGGATGCCGCTTCCGACGTGGCTGCTCTTCGTGGGCGCGGCGCTGTTCCTGTTCGCGGCCGTCCTTTGCGCCCTCGCGGCGAAAGAGCTGTTCTGATGGTCTGGCTGCATCGGTCGCTGTTGGTGGTCCATCTCTTGGCCTTGGTGGGATGGCTCGGCTTGGCGACGGGGGCGTGGCTGCTGTTGCGACGTATCGAGTCGGAGGTGAAGCCCGAGGTCCTATGGCGGGCGTTCGGCAAGGTCGTCCAAGCGAAGCACCATTTCCTCGGGTTGCTCGTCGCGAGCGGTCTCGGGCTCTTGGGGGTCGTAGGGTTTCCGTTCGCCAAGGTGCTCTGGTTCAGCCTCAAGATGGGCATCCTCTTGTGCGTCATCGTGCCGATCGAATGCGCGGACGTCGTTCAGGTCGCGCGTCTCATCCACGATCCGTCGGCGGAACGCATCGCGCGTTTTCGGCGATTCGTTGCGTGGGCGGGCGCGGCGTTGATCGTGGCGGGGGTCGCGATCATCTCGCTGGGCAAGTTCCGGCCTGGATCATGAGGCGATTCGTTGCGGGTCTATCGGCCGTGGTTCTGGTGAATCTGCTTGGATGCGGCGCCATGAGCTCGACGACGTTCGTTCTGGACGTTGCCGGGGCGGAGGCGTGGCTGGCCGCTTGCCATCGGAACGAGTCGTCCGATGCGTGCGCGAGGGAAAGCGCGCGGACGTTGGGAGGATGCATTGCGGAGGCCGCCTCGGATTCTTTCGGACCGCTCCAGGGAACGGACGCTGTTTCCGCGGACCCGGAGAAGATCTCGCGGCTGCTGAGCGCCATGAAGGTATGGGATTTGAGAAGAGCCGCCTTGGAAGTGTCCCGATTCCTCCCCAGTGCGGTCTGCGCCACCTTCCGTGTTTTCGTCGTGGCCAACGGCCATCCCCTCGGAGACGCGTACGTGCGCTCCGTCCGATTGACCCGCGAGACGGCGACCTTGGTGAACGACGGGGAACCCGTCGTCGTCTTGAACGCGGCTTCCATCAGCGGGAGCTATCCGGGAGATGCCGAGGAGCAAGCCGACCTGGCTCTCGGAGTCCTCAGGCACGAGTTCTTCCATGTTCTCTTTCGCACCTATCGCCGAAGTCGATGGCCTTCGTGGGCGCAGGGGGACTCGTTGACGTCGTCGGAGCAGCTCCTGATGATCGTCTTGGACGAGGGAATCGGGCATTTCTGCAACGACGGGGAGCGACTCGTTCATGCCGGCTTCCCTCTTGCGAAGGGGCGGCGGGCGTTCGAGCGGTTGGAGGGGGCGGTTGCGGCCGAGCACAGCATTTTCGGCTCGTGAACGTGCCTCTTATGGGGCACGGGCCCGAGCAAGATCACGGCATTGCTTGACAAGCTCGGCAAGGACGGTCGG
>JACPRB010000206.1 GCA_016190155.1 Planctomycetota bacterium | reverse complement strand
GCACATGTATGGTCGTGGGATCGTTGCAGCAGAACCGTTGGACGAGCAAGGAAGGGGGCGCGCGCTCGCAGCTTCAAGTGAACGGGGAACGCGTACAGTTTCTCGACCGCCGCGTCGAGGTCCCCGTGCTGCTTCCCAGCGGAGGATCGAACGGAACGGGTGAGGACTCGTTGCAAGATACGGAGGCAGAAATGCAGAAGTAAGGACTCTTCGCGGCGGATTCACGCTTGACTCGCTCATAAATAGTCGCTTCCTTGCGAGCGAGTCATCCTCCGAAGCTCGCGAAACCTCGAAAATGACGCGAAAGCGAAGGAGGATCTCCATGCAAACTGTTTGAGCATGGTTTTTACGAGAGACTCACGCTTGACTCCAATCCCCGCCTTCACTATCATTCCCCACCGCCTCCGGCAAGGACCCAGACATAGGCGTTTCCTCGCGGGACTCGTGTGGTAGCGGGAGCCGCGGTGAACACCCCACAAGAGAACCTTTCTTCGCGAAGAGATATCGTGTCGACCGCCAACGTTCGTGCCGTTGTCCTCGCCGCCGGCAAGGGTGTGCGGATGAAGTCCGAGCGCGCCAAGGTGCTCCATGAGATCCTTGGACGGCCCGTGGTCCACTACGTCCTCAAGACGCTGCGCGCGGCCGGCATCTCCGACATCACCGCCGTTGTGGGGTATCAGGAGGAACAGGTGCGCAAGGCCGTCGGCGACGGCGTCCGCACGGTGCGGCAGGAGGAACAGAAGGGAACCGCGCACGCGGTGCGCTGCTGCGAGGAGACGTTCAAGGGGTTCTCGGGCGAAGTGGTCGTCTTGGCCGGAGACGCCCCGCTGATCGGTTCCCCATCCATCGTCGCCATGGGGGAGGCTCACCGTAAGGTCGGAGCCGCGTGCACCGTCCTTACGGCCTGTCTCGACGACCCTCGGGGGTACGGCCGGATCATCCGCGACAAGGAGGGACAGGTCCTGAGGATCGTGGAGGAGACGGACGCGACCGAGCGGGAGCGCAGCGTTCAGGAGATCAACTCCGGGCACTATGTTTTCGACGCGACCGCCTTGTTCGAAGCGCTTCGGGACGTCAAGGCGGACAACCGGAAGGGGGAGTACTACCTCACCGACGTCGTCGCGTTGCTCCTGGCGCGCGGCCGCCGGGTGGGCACGTACCGCACGGAAGACCCCTCGGAGGCGTACGGAATCAACACCCGGAAGGACCTCATCGCCGCCACCAACCTCATCCGCTGGCGCGTCCTGCAACATCACCTGGACAACGGCGTGGCGATCCTCGATCCGTCCACCACCTATATAGAGGAAGACGTGGTGATCGGCGTCGACACGATCATCCGGCCGTTCACGGTCATCGAGCACGACGTGACCATCGGCAAGCATTGCGAGGTCGGGCCTTTCTCCCACCTTCGCCCCGGCACCGTTCTTGAAGACGGCGCCGAGATCGGGAACTTCGTCGAGGTGAAGAAGTCCAGGATCGGCAAGCACTCCAAGGCGAAGCACCTGACCTATCTGGGCGACGCCACGCTGGGGGATCACGTCAACATCGGCGCCGGAACGATCACGGCGAACTATGACGGCAAGAACAAGCATGCGACCGTCATCGAGGACGACGCCTCGACCGGCTCGAACACCGTTCTCGTCGCTCCCGTGCGATTGGGCAAGGGAGCCAAGACGGGGGCGGGCGCGGTCGTGCCGGCAAGGCGGGACGTCGCGCCCGGCGACGTGGTGGCGGGAGTTCCGGCCAGGAGCCTGAAGGGGAAGAGGGCATGAGCGCTTGGAAGGAGCGAGCCGGAGGCGAATCGAGTTGAAGAATCTGTTGTTGGTGTTCTCGGGCAACGCTAACCGGGCGCTGGCCAAGCGGGTGGCCGATTACCTCAACATCCCGCTGGGGCATTGCGAGGTGACGCGTTTTCCCGACGGCGAGATCGACGTCAAGGTCCTCGAAGACGTGCGTGGCGCGGACGTGTTCGTTCTTCAACCGACGTGTCCGCCCGTCAACGAGAACCTGATGGAGCTGCTCATCCTCATCGACTGCGTCCGGCGGGCCAGCGCGGACCGCATCACCGCCGTGATGCCGTATTACGGCTACGCGCGGCAGGACCGCAAGGCCGAGGGGCGCGTTCCGATCACCGCCAAGCTGATCGCCAACATGGTCACCGCGGCCGGAGCCGATCGGGCCTTGACGATGGACTTGCACGCCCATCAGATCCAGGGCTTTTTCGACATCCCGACGGACCACCTGTACGCGGCGCCGGTTCTCGTGGATTACTTCCGCAAGATGGAGTTGCAGAATCTGGTGGTCGTTTCTCCCGACGTGGGCGGCATCAAGATGGCGCGGGCGTACGCCAAGCGCCTGGCGGCCGGCCTGGCGATCTGCGACAAGCGCCGCAGCGGGCCCACGGAGACTGAAGTCATGCACTTGATCGGCGACGTGCAGGACAAGAACGTCGTCCTGGTGGACGATCTCATCTCCACGGGCACGTCCATCACGGAGGCGGTGCGGGCGTGCAAGGCCCGCGGCGCCAAGGACGCCTACATCTGCGCGACGCACCCGGTTCTCGCCGGCAGCGCCGTCGAGAAACTGCGCAAGGCTCCGCTCAAGGAGATCGTGGTGACCGATACCGTTCCCACGGACGGCCGGGACGTGCCGGCCAACCTGAAAGTGCTGTCGGTGGCCAACCTGCTGGGCGAGGCCATCCGGCGCATCCACAAGTCTGAATCCGTCAGCTCATTGTTCATGTAGAGGGTCCCATGGTCGAAAATCCAATGCTTACGGCCGTGAAGCGCGACACGCTCGGAACGCGCGTCTCGCGGCGACTTCGAGCGAGCGGGAAGATCCCGTGCGTGTTGATGCACAGGAAGGAGAAGCCCGCTCATCTGCTGATCGACGCCCGGGAATTCGAACGCGTGCTGAAGAAGGGCGCGCGCATCCTGGAGCTGACGCATCCGGAAGGCAAGGACCGCGTCTTCATCAAGGAGGTCCAGTGGGATCACCTGGGCGAGCACGTCTACCACGTGGACTTCGTCAAGGTGTCCGAGCACGATCGGCTGCAGCTCGACGTCGAGCTGGTGCTCAAGGGCAAGCCCGTCGGAGTCGCCGAGGAAGGCGGCGTCCTCGATCAGTACGTCAAGAGCGTCAAGATCGAGTGCGAGTCTGCGAACATCCCCGACAAGATCGAGGTGGACGTCGCGCATCTGAAGAAGGACCAGCATTTGCTGGTGAAGGACATCAAGCCGCCGGCGGGCGTGAAGCTGCTTCAGGATCCGGAGGTGGTGATCGCCGCCGTTACGGAGCACAAGGTTGAAGAGGTCGCTCCGGCGGTCGCGGCCGCCCCCGGACCGGTCGAGCCGGAGGTGATCAAGAAGGAGAAGGAGGAGGAGATCCCGGAAGAAGGCGCGAAGAAGGAGGCGCCCAAGAAGGAGGAGAAGAAGTGAGGTCCGGTGTCCTGGGATGCTCATGAAGATCATTCTGGGGATCGGCAATCCCGACGAGAAGTACGCGGGGACGCGTCACAACATCGGGTGGATGGTCCTCGACGAGCTCTGTGGAAAGATGAAGAAGAAGTTTCAGAAGGCCGGCTTCGAGTTCTGGGCCGCCGAGGGGCGGCTCGGACGCGACGAGGCGGTGTTGGTGAAGACCTGGACGTACGTCAACAACACCGGCCGCGTCGTGCCGGAGCTGCGAAGCCGCTGGGGCGACCTGGGCGAGGAGTTCATGGTCGTCTGCGACGATGTAGCGCTGCCTCTGGGCAGCGTGCGCATCCGCAAGAGCGGGTCGAGCGGCGGGCACAACGGGCTGAAGTCGATCATCGAGGCGCTCGGCCACGAGAACTTCCCGCGCATGCGTCTGGGGGTGGGCGGGGGGAGGCCCGATCCGGAGTACGTCCTTGGCCGTTTCCGCAAGGACGAGCGGCCTGTGGTCGAGGAAACGATCAAAACCGCCGGAGAGGCCCTGGAGTGTTGGGCCGGCGCCGGCATCGAGAAGGCGATGTCGCAGTTCAATCGAGTGGTGAAACCGGAGGAATCGAAATGAGTGCTCGCAATGAGCGGGCTGGAGGCGAGTCGAAGTGAGGAACTACGAAGGGATGTTCCTGGTGGATCCGACCGTCGCGACGCGCGAGTGGAACCGGATCGTCGAGGAGATCGAGCGGATCCTGAAGCGCAACGGCGCGGCGGTGATCCTGTTGACCAAGTGGGGCGAGCGCAAGCTGTCCTACCATGTGAAGCGGAACGCGCGCGGAGCGTACGTGCTGGCGTACTTCGCCGCGGCCGAGAAGTCGCTGGTGAAGATCCGGGCCGATTTCCAGTTGTCGGAGCTGGTGCTGCGCTCGCTCATCCTGCGGCATGAGGGCGAGTTCCGCAAGGAACCGCCGAAGGATTTCGAGACGGCGGGCCTGGTTCCCATCCGAAGCAACGTGGAAGGCGCGGGGGAGGACCGGCCGCGGCACACCAGGAGTTTCGAGGCTCGTTGAGTGATTTCGGAAGTCGGCATGGAGGGGTTCATGGGTCGCCGCTTCGCGGGATCTCCCGTGGCGGGAGGGACCGGCGAGGTTCGTGGGATTCAGTGTGCAGGAGGACGATGTGGCTAACCTGAACAAAGTGCTGCTGATCGGCAACCTCACGCGTGATCCGGAATTGCGGTATACGCCGGCGGGCGCGGCCATCTGCGAGTTCGCGATCGCGGTGAACCGGAAGTTCACGGGAAAGAACGGGGAGAAGGAGGAAGTGGCGTTTCTCGACATCGTGACGTGGACGCGGCAGGCCGAGATCTGCGCGGAGTATCTGAAGAAGGGGCGGCCGGTCTTTGTCGAAGGGCGTCTCACCCAGGATCGCTGGGAGGACAAACAGACGGGCCAGAAGCGCAGCCGGATCCGCATCACGGCGGAGCGCGTACAGTTCCTGGGGAGCCCCGGCGGGCGCGGCGAATCCGCGGAGGCTCCGCCCGAGGCCGCCGAAGCTCCGCCCGAAGTACCGGCCGAGGATCCCCCGGGAGCGGACGTCCCCTTCTAATGAAAGCGAAAGGAGATGAAGAACGTGGAACGACTGCAGCGGTCTGACGACGAGAAGAGGAAGAAATACACCAAGTTCCGCAAGGACAACCGGTGCCGTTTCTGCCGCGACAAGGTGGCGGACGTGGATTACAAGGATGTGTTGACGATTTTCAAGCTGTGCACCGGGCAGGGCAAGCTCTACTCGCGCAAGCGTTCGGGTAATTGCGCCTATCATCAGCGCAGCGCCAAGACGGCCGTCCGTCGCGCGCGCTTCATGGCGCTCGTGCCGTACGTCGGCACCGGATCCCTATAGTCGGAGATGGCCATGAAGATACTCCTGTGGACGGATATCGAGAAGCTCGGCAAGCGCGGCGAGATCGTCGACGTCCGCGACGGCTACGCGCGTAACTACCTCTTCCCGCGCCGGCTGGCGTCGAAGCCCACGCCCGGGATGTACAAGGAGTTCGAGCTGGAGAAACGGCGGCAGGCGAAGGCGGACGCGAAGCTCGTCAGCGACGCCAAGCAGGTGGCCGAGAAGATCGCCGAGGTCGGCAGCGTGTCGATCGAGGTGAACACGAACGAAGAGGGACATCTCTACGGATCGGTCACGCCGACGATGATCTCGGAGGCGCTGCGCGACAAGGGGATGAAGGTCGAGCCCAAGACCGTCGAGATCACGGATCAGATCAAGCAGATCGGCACCTACGAAGTGACGATCAATCTGCATCGGGACGTGAAGCCGGTCTTGAAGGTCTGGGTCCTTTCCTCGAAGCCGCTCGCGGCGCCCAAAGAGGGCGCGCCCGCCGAGCCTCAGAAAGAGAGTTCTCCGCAGGAGGCGAAGGGATAGAATGATCGAGACGCGGTCGGCGCCGACCGGCCGCGCGATGTGGAGGGGGGGAGGCATGGCCGCAAACCCGGTGGCGCCTGCGGACGTCCTGCTGGACCACGTCCCGCCGAACAGTCCGGAAGCCGAGATGGCTTGTCTGGGGGCGATGATCGCCGATTCGACCATCGCCGGCGAAGTCATCGAGGCGGTCGAGCCCAACGACTTCTATCACGGGCCCCACCAGATCATCTACATGGCCTTGCAGGAGCTCTTCGTCGCCAAGCGCAACATCGACATGGTGTTGCTCAAGGACGAGCTTGCGCGCAGGGGAAAACTCGATGAGGTCGGCGGCGTCGAGTACCTGATGTCGCTGGTGGAGCAGTTCCCGCTGGCGATCAACGGGCCGAAGTACGCCCAGATCGTCCGCGACAAGGCGGTGCTCCGACAGCTCCTCAACGCGTGCAACGCGATCAAACGCGAGGTCACGCAGGTCCACGAAGATCCGGACATCGTGCTCGACAAGGCGCAGCAACTGATCTTCGAGGCCGTCTCCAAGAAGGGCGGCGCGAAGATCCAGAAGATGTACGACATCCTGAAGGAGACCTTCCTCAAGATCAGCGACATCCGCGAACGGAAGGATCGTTGCCTGGGAGTCCCGACGGGCTATCACGTGCTGGACGACATGCTGTCGGGCCTGCAGCCGTCGCAGATGTACATCATCGCGGCGCGGCCGTCGGTGGGGAAGTCGAGCCTGGCGATGTGCATCGCCGAGCGCGTCTCGGTAGAGCAGAACCAGCCGGTCCTCTTCTTCAGCCTCGAAATGTCGGCGCAAATGATCTCGACGCAGATGCTCTGCTCGCGGGCGCGCGTCAACTCGCACAACCTGCGCCGCGGGGTGGTGCGGGAGGAGGAGTACGCGAAGCTCCTGCAGGCGGCGGGCAAGCTCGGCGACGCGCCGCTGTTCATCGACGACAGCTCCAACCTCGGCATCCTCGAAATCCGCGCGCGGGCGCGCCGGATGAAGGCGGAACACGACGTCAAGCTGATCGTGGTGGACTACCTCCAGTTCGTGCACGCCAAGGCGGACTCGCGCGAGCGCGAGGTGGCGATCGTGTCGAACCACCTCAAGAGCCTGTCGAAGGACCTGGAGGTGCCGGTGCTGGTCCTGGCGCAGCTCAACCGCAATCCGGAGGGACGCGACGACCGCAAGCCCAGGCTCTCGGATCTGCGCGAGTCGGGGTCGATCGAACAGGACGCGGACGTGGTGATGCTTCTGTCGCGCGAGGTGGTCCAGGATCCCAATTCGTCCAAGCAGGGGGTCTGCGACGTGATCGTGGCCAAGAACCGCACCGGGCCGACGGGGGAGGCGCAGCTGGCCTTCATCCCCGAGTGGACGCGGTTCGAGAACCTGTCGGTTCCGACGAGCCCGCCGCCGGTGTAGCGGTTGACCCGTTCATCCGTTCGTCCATTCCCGCATCGCGGAACGGTATCGAAAAGGATACTGCGGCGGCGATTCTCCCGCGAAAAGGGCTTGGTCCGGGGTTTGCTCTCGTCGTCCCATGATGAGTTTCCCTGCGTCGGTTCTCTTGCTGGCGTGCCTTCAGGATCCCGCGATCGACCGCCTTGTGATGGAACTGGGCGACGAGGCCGTGGAGGTGCGCGAGGGGGCGCAGGAGCGGCTTGTCGAGGTTGGAGAGGCCGCGCTGGCCGCACTACGTAAGGCGGCGACGGCGGATGACCCTGAGGTGCGGGCGCGTGCCGCAGAGGCGATCGTCCGCATCGAGTGGAAGGGGGCGGAAGGGAAACTCGCGGATTGGCTTCGGGAGCACGGTGCGCGTCCCGAAGACTGCCGGCGCGTTAAGCACGTACTGATCGATAAATGGCTGAAGGATCGGCGCGTCTACCGGTGTTCCTGGAAGAAAAGGGATCAATCGTCTGAGGCGCTGATCATCCTGAGTCGGAACGGGAATATGGCCGTTCAGGGCGATCGGCAAACGGTGCGTAACGCAATGCCGAGCCTGCTGGCGAGCTGCAAGGCCACGAACGAGGCGGAGCGTCTGGAGATAGCGCACATGTGTCTCGAGCTGATACGGGAGCTCCACGGTCTTTCGAACTCTGATCGGGATCTGCCCCAACCTCCACGGGAGTTAAGCGGCCAGCCGGTGGCGTTGAAGTTCGTCTCGGCCCTATCATGGGCGTCTCCTGAGGCGTGGTTGTTACCTTCAGTTGCGAAGGACATGTGATCGGCGTCCGGTGGTAGTAACTCACCCGCTGCCTGGGATCCTTGATGCCCGGCGGTCAGGGGCGTTACCCTACCGGCTGAGCGATGGGAAGCGAACGCCCCTACGATCTGTTGGCCACCGAGCAGCGCAACGACCGCGCGCGCGGACTCGACCAGATGGACATCCCGGAAATCCTCGCGACGATCGCGCGCGAGGATGCGCTCGTCCCCCGGGCGGTGGCCGCCCAGGCGCCGTCAATCGCGCGGGCGGTCGAACTCGTGGTCGCGCGACTGCGGCGCGGCGGACGGCTCCTCTTCGCGGGCGCGGGTACGAGCGGCCGCCTGGGGGTGATCGAGGCGGCGGAATGCCCGCCTACGTTCGGCACGCCGCCGGAGCTTGTGCAGGCCGTCATCGCCGGCGGATCCAAGGCCGTGTTCCGCAGCGTCGAGGGGGCCGAGGACGATCCGCGCGCGGGCGCCCGCGCGGCGCGGCGTTTGCGCGCGACGGACGTGCTCGTCGGGATCGCCGCCAGCGGCGTTACGCCGTACGTTCAGGGCGCGCTTGCGCAGGCGCGGCGGCGCAAGGCGGGAACGGTGCTCGTGACCTGCAACCGCGCGGGCGTGCCCCAGGATTGCGCCGACGTCGTGATCGCGCCGGCCACAGGGCCGGAGGTGGTCACAGGTTCGACGCGCCTCAAGGCGGGCACGGCCACCAAGCTGGTCCTCAACATGCTGACGGTCGCCACGATGGTCAGGCTTGGAAAGGTCTACGAGAACCTGATGGTGGACCTGCAGCAGAAATCCACCAAGCTCAAGGCGCGCGCGCGGCGAATCGTGCGGACGGTGACGGGCGTCGACGAGGCCGATGCGGACCGCGCGCTGGCTGCGGCCGGCGGCCAGGCGAAGACGGCGATCGTCATGATCCGGCACGGCTGCTCTCGCCGGCACGCGGAAGCGTTGTTGGCGAAGCACGGAGGATCGTTGCGGAAGGCGCTGGAGGTTCCGTGCCGGTTTCGGTCTATCGACGTGCCGGCACGCGGCGCGAGTCCGGGTAAGGCGTGAAGAGGAAGCTGTCCGGCGGCACGTCGGGCGACAACTCCAGGTTCACGACGGCTTCCTTTCAGAGAGCGCCGTCCGCGATAGGCGCACGCGGATTCGTCCCACGACCTTGCCCGCATGATTGAGGAGCTTGTCCTTGGCGAGCGCCTTCAACGAGGCCTCCGCCTTGCCTTCGAATAGGCCGAGCATCCGCATCAGCGCCAGCACGATCGGCAGGAGAGGCCGGGAACTCCCGTCGTCGATCTTCAGCGCCAAACCGATGCCTCGGCCGACGACTCCGACGCCGTAGACGCCTTCCGCGCCGAGTTTGGCCACGAGCCGCCCGGGCGCGGCCTTCATCAGTTCCTCGCACGGATGTCCCACCATGTGGGGGTGCGCCATCATCGCTCGGGTCACTTCCATCGAGGAATCCGCCAGCCGCGCGAAAGCCCGCGCGATCGCCGTGAGCGGCATCCCGAAGGTCGGCGCGCCGCAGCCGTCGATCGCCATCTGGATCGTCGAAGGGCGGACGCCCGCGAATCGCGCCACCATGCGTAGGTTCGCGCGTTGCACGGGATGGTCGAAGTCGAGATAGCGGTCGAGAGGCGCCTTCAGCCGCTTCGCCGCGGCCAGCATGCCCGCATGCTTGCCGGAACAGTTGTTGTGCAGCGCCGTGACCGAACGCGGCGCCGGCTTCGCCGTCGGAAAGGGCGGGTGGGTTCCGCACCGCAGGTGCGCCGTTTCGAGCCCCGCCTTCTCCAAGATGGAGCGCACGGCGCGCACGTGAACCTCTTCGCCGTAATGCGAGCCGGCGATGACGGCCACCTCCTCGTCGGTGAGGCCGTACGCCTCGCGCGCGCCCGTCTGGAGCACGGCGGTCGCCTGGAACGGTTTGGCGGCGGATCGCAGGAAGGTCACGTCGTCGACGTCGCCGTCCCTGGCGACGATCTTCCCGTCCGAGACGACGGCGTATCGGCCGCGATGCGCGGACTCGAGCACGTTGCCGCGCCATATTTCGAGCAGCACGGGATTCACGAGGCGGCATAATACAACGCATGGGACCGGCGATGCTAGCCGTGGGACTCATGTCCGGCACGTCCGCCGACGGCGTGACCGCCGTGCTGGTGCGCGTAGGGCGCGGTCTTCGCGTGCTCCGGCACCGCACGTTTCCGTTCCATCCCCGGGAGCGGCGCCGAATCCTGTCGTTGGCAACGGCGGACGCGCGGGTCCTGAGCGAGGCGAATTTCTGGATCGGCGAACGCTTCGCCGAGGCCGCGCGGCGGATCATGCGCGGAGCGCCCGTGACGGTCATCGGATCGCACGGACAGACGGTGTGGCACGAGCCCGGCCGGCACACGCTGCAGCTGGGCGAGGCGTCCGTGATCGCCGAGCGCACGGGCGTCACGGTGGTGGCGGATTTCCGGCCGCGCGACATCGCGGCGGGCGGCCAGGGAGCGCCCCTCGTGCCGTACGTCGACGCGTATCTCTTCGGCGGCGATTCGCGCGTGCGGGCGCTGCAGAACATCGGCGGGATCGCCAACGTCACGATCGTCGGCGGAAAGCGAACGGCGTTCGATACCGGGCCGGGCAACGCGCTCATCGATGAAGCCGTGCGGATCGCGACGCGCGGCCGGCAGGAGTACGACGAGGACGGGCGGATCGCGGCCCGCGGAAGCGTGGACGAGGCGCTGGTGGCGCGCTTGATGGGTCACCCTTACTTCGCGAAGCGGCCGCCGAAGTCCACCGGGCGGGAGCTCTTCTCGCGGACGTTTCTCCTGGAGCGGTGCGAAAGGATGCTTCGGAGCCGCGCGGAGGACGCGATCGCGACGCTCACGTGCTTCACCGCTCGGTCGATTGCGGATGCGTACCGTCGGTTCGTGCGCGACCGCATCGACGAAGTGGTCGTTTCCGGCGGAGGGGCGCTCAATCCGGTCCTGATGCGGCACTTGCGGGAGATGCTCGATCCCGTTCCGGTGCGGTCGTTGTCGGCTTACGGGATCGATCCGATGGCGAAAGAGGCGGCGGCGTTCGCGCTGCTGGCGGTGGAGGCGGTGCGAGGGAGGCTCAACACGGCGGCGTGGGCCACGGGGGCGCGTCGAGGAGTGGTGGCGGGGAAGATCGTGCCCGGGAGGAACTTCATTCGCCTGTTGACCGGCGCCGCGCCATGATCTGGCGGATCGCCTCCTCGACCTTGGCTTCGAGCGAAACGCCGAGCATCTTCTCGAGGTCGCCGACGACGCCCGCCTGATCGCCCGCGGCGGAGCGCAGGAGGGTTCGCGAGGCGTAGAGTTCCCGGTTGTTCGGATCCAGCCGGATGGCCTCGTCGGTGTCGGCCAGCGCGCCCTGCACGTCGCCCTTCTTGGTCAAGGCCGTCGCGCGGTCTGCCAACGTTTGCGGATGCCATGGGTAGAGGCGGATGGCCTCCGTGAGATCCGCGATCGCCCCGTCGAGGTCGCCCGTTTCGATGCGGGCGCGCCCGCGCGTGCGGTACGCGTCGACGTTCGACGCGTCGAGCTCGAGATAGAGGGTGAGGTCTTCGACGACGCCGGGGAACTCCCGGCGCGCCTGCCGCGCCAGCGCGCGGTGGAAGAGCACCTTGGCCTCTCGCGGTCGGATGCGGAGCGCCTGCGTGAAGTCCGCGATCGCCCCGTCGAGGTCCTCACGCTGGGCGTGCAGGAGTCCCCGGTCCCAGTATGCCTCGAAGTAGTCGGGATTGGCCTGGATGGCCTGGGTCAGGTCATGAAGGGCGCCGGCCTCGCCCTTCGTGACGCGAAGCAAGGCGCGGTTGTACCAGGCGCGGGCACTGGAGGGGTCCAGCCGGACGGCTTCGTTCAAGTCGGCGAGGGCGCCGTCGAGGTCGCCAAGCTGCGAGCGCAGCATCCCGCGATTGGTGTGGGCCATCGGGTCGGGCGCGAGGCGCAGCGCCTCGGAGAAATCCGCGCAAGCCCCTTGGGTGTCGTTCGTGCGCGCGCGCGCGACGGCGCGGTTGAACCATGCCGGCGCGGATCGCGGGTCGAGTCGCAGGGCCTCGGAGAAATCCTCGATGGCTCCCGGGTGATCGCCCTTGGCGGCGCGGGCGTTGGCGCGGTGATGCCACGCGTCGGCCCGCGAGGGCGCCAGCCGGATGACTTGGGTGAAATCGGCGGCGGCTGGGTCGTGGTCTCCTCGCCGGGCGCGCAGGATACCGCGGTTCATCCAGGCGCTGACGAGCGAGGGGTCGAGCTCGATGGCCTTCGTGTAGCCGGAGATGGCGCGCTCGATGTCGCCGCGACGCGCGTGTTCGTTGCTTTGGTTGATGAGGGTCCTGGGGTCCACGATCGGAGGATGGTAGTTTTTCGGGGGCCGGCGTCAACGGCAATGTTGCGAGGCGCTACCCGAACTGAGCGAGGATCGCCTCCAACTCGCGGTAGCTAGAATCGGAGAGCAGGCCCTGGGCGTCCGATTTTAGGCGCTCAAGGTCGAGCTTGCCCTTCTGGGCGAGAAGGATGGCCTTGATGTCGGCGATGTCCTTCGGGCGATCGAAGATTTTCTTGAAGATGATCAGGTCCTCGGCCGCGTGAATGCGGATCGGGCGGCCTTCGAGATCGCGCTGCGGGCTGCGGTCGAGCACGCGATGGTGGAAAGGGTGCCAGGGGAAGAAGACCTCGACGCGAATGCCTTTGCAGACGAAAACGGCCAGATGCGCTTTGCTGCGCAGGTCATTGAGGACGGCGCGCAGTTCGATGGGTTGAGGATCCCGATCCCCATGCCGGCAGCCCGCGGCCGCCAGCGCCTCCACGAAAGCGGCGGCCTTCATGTCCGGCACCAGGACGAGCACGTCCACGTCTTGGGTCAGTCTGGGCGGGCCGTAATAATTGTAGGCGATCGCGCCTCCGTACGAACGTCTGAGCTGGAGCTTCTCGAGGACGTCCTCAAGCCAGTGAATGGTATCGACGAGACCGGCTAGACTCATGCCCATCGTTCCGCCCAGGCCACGTACCGCTCGCGAGCGGGATCGTCGTCGAGAAGTCGACGCACTTCGTCGTCGCGCTTCAGCTCCTCGGGCGTCTTTGTCCTCCGGATGGCATCCACGGTACGAAGGAGATCGCGGAGGATGCGGATCCGGTCGGCATCGGTGAGCGAAGCGGCCAGACGCACTTCACCTTCCAACCACTCACGTTCGGTCATGAATCTATGATATCATCGCATGACGGCGCGCCCATCACCGATTGCGGAGTCGCCATTTCCTTCCGGCGCACGTATAATGCGCGTCGCTATGGGGCCCTGCATCGCGGAAACGGACATCGGAGGCCCGCACGGGAGCGCACTTGATGGAAGCGAATTGATGTTTCATCGTGGCGCCTCATACCCCGGGTAAAGCGGCGGCGTCAGCCGAACCGCGGGGGATTCGCCCCCTCGCAAGATGTACTTGACGATCTTCTCGCGGTCGATGGCCAGCGAGAGCGCGCGCCGCACGCGTGGATCGTCCAGAGGCTTGACGGTCACGTTGAAGGCGTAGAAGTAGCTCGCGTTGTATGGACCGGACACGTGATCGGACCTGCGCGCAAGCTCGTCCATCCGTTCGATGGGTGCCTGATAGATCCAGTGACATTCGTCGTTTTCGTACTGCCGAAAGCCCGCCGCGATGTCCGAACCGGTCAGCCACACGAATTTCTTCAGGCGCACCTGATCCGCCGCCCGCCATCGCGGGTTCGCTTCGAACACCTGCCGGTCGTTGATCCGCCACTCCACCAGACGGTAAGGCCCGTTGTTCACCATGTTCTCCGGCCGCGTCCAGTCCTTGCCGTGCTTCTCCACCGTCGCGCGATGGACGGGACAAAAGACGTTCAGACAGAGGATGGACAGGAAATACGGCGTCGGCCGCTCCAGTTCGACGACCACCGTCCGCCGGTCGGGCGCCCGCACGCCGAGTTCCTCCACGGGCTTCTCGCCCTTGACGATCGTTCGCCCGTTGCGAAGGGGATAGAACAGGTCCTTGTAGCTGGACGGCGTCTTCGGATCCGCCGCGCGCCTCCACGACCAGACGAAGTCCCCGGCGGTCACCGGATCGCCGTTGGACCAGACCGCGTCGCGGAGGTGGAACGTGTAGGTCAGGCCGTCTTGGGAAATGCTCCAATGCTCCGCCAGCGCCGGAACCGGCGAGGCGTCCTTCGGGTCGTACCCGACGAGTCCCTCGAATAGACACAGGGCGGTCTTCAGTCCGCGAATGTCGTGCGCCAGCGCCGGATCCACGGAACTCGCTTCCTCGCCGGCGTAGTACCGAAGGACCCCGTCCTTCGGCGTGCCCTCTCCTTCCAACCAGACATGCTGCATCGGGTGCATGTCTCGATAATTCGGGACGACGCCTTTGACGAACGGTTTGACCCAGTTGTGGCCGACATAGTGGAAGATCGGAACCGCGGGCGCTTGGTCGAGCAGCCTCCGCTCGGCCTTCGCGAGGACGGCGTAACGCTTCTGCGGATCAAGCTCTTCGTCGGCCGTTTTCAGGAGGGCGTCATATTCCGCGTCAGTCCATTTCGTCGAATTGAATCCGCTGTCGGAGGTGAAGAGGCGAAGGAACGCCTGCGGGTCGCGGTATTCCCCGAGGAATCCTCCGCGCGCGATCTGGAAGCGGCCTTCGTTGCGGCTGGCGAGGAACACGCGCCACTCCTCGGCCCGCAGCTTCACGCGGATGCCGAGGTTCTGCCGCCACATCTCCTGGATGGCCGCCGCGATCCGTTTGTGCCATTCCGCGTCGTTGTAGAGGACCTCCAGCTCCGGGAAGTCTCGTCCGTCTGGAAATCCGGCTTCCTTCAGGAGCTTGCGCGCCTCTGCGATCGCCGGCGGCGTGGTCGGAGGCGGAGCGGCCGGCGAGGACTCGCCGCATCCTCCCAGGAGGAGCGCCGCCAGCAGGAGGCTACCGCTGTTGAACGTCGAACGCATCGCGAAGCCCGTCTCCGATCGCATTCAGGCAGAAGAGCGTCATGGCCAGCAGTGAACCGGGGAAGACCGTCAGCCACCACAGATTCAGCGCTTCCTTGCCCTCGCTGATGAGCATTCCCCACGACGTCTCCGGCTCGGAGACCCCCAGCCCGAGGAACGACAGGAAGGCCTCGGAGAGGATCATGGACGGAACGGAGAGCGTCGCGTACACGATGACCGGTCCCAGGATGTTGGGGACGATGTGCCGCGTGATGATGGTCCATCCGCGGGCCCCCAGCGCCCGCGCCGCTTCCACGAACTCGCGCTCCCGCAGCGAGAGCACCTGCCCGCGCACGATGCGCGCCGTCGTGAGCCAGCCGAACAGGCCCAGCACGACGAAGACGATCACGATGTCGCGGGTCTTCAGAAAGGCCATGACGATGATCACGATCAGCATGTACGGCAGGCCGTACAGCACGTCGACGAATCGCATCATCAAGACGTCGGTCTTGCCGCCGAAGAAGGCGGACGTCGCCCCGTAGAGGACGCCGATCAGGACGCTGACGGTCGTGGCCAGGAATCCCACGGCGAACGAGATCCGTCCCCCGAGAAAGGTCCGGGCCATCAGGTCGCGCCCGAGGGGGTCCGTCCCCATCCAGTACTTGGCGCTCGGCGCGCTCTTCATGGCGTCCCAGTCCGACTCCCTGTAATCGTGCGGGGTCAGGACCGGCACGAGCAGCGTTCCCAGGCCCACGAGCGCCAGGAGCGCCGCGCAGACCAGCGCGCGCCGGTTTTTCATGAATCGGCGCAGCGCGAGCTGCAGGGGCGAGCGGCTGGCCGGCGCGGCGGAGCTCATCACTGCACCCTCACTCTGGGATCGAGGAACCCGTACGCGATGTCCACGAGGAAGTTGAAGAAGATGACGATGACGCTGTAGACCAGCACGCAGGCCATGATGAGGTTCATGTCCCGGTTGGTGGCCGACTTCACGAAGTGCGTGCCCAGGCCGGGGATCGCGAAGACCGACTCCACGACGATGGAGCCGGTGATGACCAGCGCCCACATCGGTCCGGCGTACGACACCACCGGGGTGATGCCGTTCTTGAGCCCATGCTTCATGAATACGGCCCATTCCGAAAGGCCCTTCGCCCGCGCGGTCCGGATGTAATCCTTGTTCAACACGTCGAGCATTCCCGCGCGGCCCAGCCGTGAGACGTAGGCCACGTGCACCATCGCCAGGGTCACCGCCGGCATGATCAGCTTGCTGAGCTCGCTCCACGAGCCGTCCTCCGGCCAGCGCGCCGACGGAAGCCAGTGGAGCTGGAACGTGAACAGCAGGACCAGGAGCGGCCCGAGCAGGAAATTGGGGATGCAGATGCCGAGGACCGACGCGCTCGTCGCCAGGTAGTCCGGCCACCGGTTCTGGTTGGCCGCCGCGATCATCGCCAGCGGCAGGCCCAGGGCGAAGGCCAGCAATCCCGCCAGAGTCCCCAACAGGAACGATTTGCGCAGCCCGGGCCAAACGAAGTCGTTGCAGGTCTGGTCGCGATAGTACATCGAAGGTCCGAAGTCGCCCCGCAGGTAGCCCGCGATCTGGCGGACGTACTGCACGAGGATGGGCTTGTCGAGCCCGTAGAACCGCTCGAAGTTCTTGATGATCTCCGGGTGCATCGTGCGTTCGGAGGAGAAGGGGCTGCCCGGCGCCACGCGCGTGATCGCGAAGCACAGCGTCGCGATCACGAACAAGGTGACGATCCCCTGCGCCAGCCGGCGGACCACGAAGGAAAACACGATCAGTCTTTCACGTCGAACCGCGGACTGTCGAAGTCGGCGAAGATCGGCGGCGTGTGGTGATACGCGGGCTTCTGGCCCTGCCGCGTGATCTTCGTCACGATGATGTCCCGATCGATCGCCAGCGTCAGAGCCTTGCGCACGCGCCGGTCCTTCAGCGCCTCGTGCGTCACGTTGAAGGAGTAGAAGTACGTTCCGAGATACAGATCGCCGTGGTAGTCGGGACGCTTGACGATCTCGTCGATCTGCTCCAGCGGCAGCGACGTCACCCAATCGCACTTCCCTTCGAGGTACAGGTTCCACGCGGTCTGGCGGTTCTCGATCGGCAGGAACGTCACCTTCGGTTGCCTTACCGCCGCCGCGTTCCAGTACTTCGGGTTTCTCTCGACCGTCAAGGAGTCGTTCGGCAGCCACTCCTTCAGCGTGTAGGGGCCGTTCACGACGATGTTCTCGGGCCGCGTCCAGTTCTGGCCGTGCTTCTCGATCACGTCCCGGCGCACCGGGTAGTACGTGAAGAACGCGCAGAGCTCGAGGAAGTAGGAGCACGGATTCTCGAGTTCCACGATCAGGGTCCGGTCATCCTTGGCGCGGACCCCTACCGTCGAGGCGTCGCTCGTCTTCTTCGTGTTGAAGTCCTCGCCGCCCTTGAGGTAGTACATCTGGCTTGCGTAGTCGGTCGGTGTGGCGGGATCCAGCACGCGCGTCCAGGCATACGCATAGTCGTGCGCGGTCACCTTCTTCCCGTCGGACCATTCCGCATCCCGCAGGTGGAACGTGTAGGTCTTCCGGTCTTCCGAAATCTCCCACCGCTCGGCCAGGCCTGGCCTCGGCTCCAGCGTCCTGGGGTCGCGCTGCGTCAGCCCTTCCAGCATCGTGCTGATGATGCGATCTTCGGGTACGCCGCGGGCCAGCCCGGGATCCAGCGTCTGGATTTCCGTCCCGTTGTTGATGACGAGCGTGTCCTTGCCCTCGATCACGACCTCGTGGAGCGGGTGCGCGTCCTGGATGTTGGGAAACACGCCCTTGACCCGGTCCGTCCAGCAGTTGGAGGAGACATAGAAGTAGATCGGCATCACCGGGAGATCCGCCATGAGGATCCGCTCGGCGTCGCGCAGGATCTCCAGGCGCTTTGCCTTGTCGGGTTCGCGGGCGGCCTCCTTCACGAGCCGGTCGTATTCCGGCGCGGACCAGCCGGTGTTGTTGTTCCCGCTGCGGGAGGTGAACATGTCGATGAACGTGTTCGGATCGCGGTAATCGCCGATCCAGCCCCGGCGCGCGATCTGGTAGCGGAGCTTGGACAGGTCGTCCAGATACACCTTCCATTCCGTGTTGCGCAGCTCGACGTCGACCCCGAGGTTCTTGCGCCACATCTGCTGGATGGCGGCGGCGATCATCTTGTGACCCTCGTCGGTGTTGTACAGAATCTCCAGCCTGGGAAAGTCCTTGCCGCCGGGATAACCGGCTTCGGCGAGGAGACGTTTGGCGGCCGCGATGCGATCCTCGATGAAGACTTTCGACTGCTGGTTCGCGATCGGATCGGCGGCGGACGTCTCTTCCGCGGCGTTCCCGGGTCCTTTCGCGTCACAACCGACGCTCACGAGGGCAAGGACGATCAGGGCGAAGGCGCGCATGTCTCCACTCCATATCAAGAGCGGGGGTATCTTAGGCCCACTCCGGGAGGGAGTCAACGAGCCCCGAGCTATATGAGGAACTCCGCCCCGTCGACCCCAATGACGCCGCCCGTCAGCCAACACAGCCCATCCACCGAGAGCGACGCGATCGCTCGGGACACGTCCTCGGGCGTCGTCAGACGGCGGACGGGACTGTACTCGAGCACGCGCTTGATCATGACCTCGTGGCCGGGGATCTTGCGCAGCGACGGGGTGTCCGTGATGCCCGCGCGGATGGCGTTGACGGCGACGCCGTGCGGCGCCAGCTCGACGGCCAGCTGGCGCACGTGCGATTCCAGGGCGGACTTCGCCGCGGAAACGGCCCCGTAGTTGGGCATGATGCGCGCGCTGCCCGCGGACGTCATCGCGAAGACGCGGCTCTCGCGGGCCAGCATCTTGCGCGCCCGCAGATCCTGAACCCAATACACCAGCGAGTGCGCCATGACGTCCAGCGTCATCTCCATCTGGACCTTCGTGATCCGGTCCTCTTCCTTTTCGGCCAGGTAGGGCTTCAGCGCCCCGAAGGCGAGCGAGTGAAGCATCGTGCGGAGCGGCCGTCCATCCAGCTTCGGCTCCAGCGCGTCGAGCACTTCCTTGCGCTTGACCTCGTCGGCGGCGTTGACGTTGAAGAACGCCGTCCGGCCGCCGGCCTTGGCGATCTCGGCGACGATGCGTTCGACGTTGGGCAAGGTGGCCTTGCGGTCGAGGTGGACCCCGGCGATGTTCATGCCGTGGCGGGCCAGCTCCAGCGCCGTGGCTTCTCCGAAACCGCTCGATGCCCCCAAGATGAGGGCCCAGTGTCCTTTGAGATCTTTCATGAAGCGAAGAATGATACTGATTCCCGGGGCGGGAATCCAGAAAGGGCCTCACAACGACAGAAAGTTCTCCAGGAGTTTCATTCCCACCGGCGTCTGGTAGCTCTCCGGATGGAACTGCACGCCTTCCAGAGGGAAGCGGCGATGCCGCAGCCCCATGATCTCGCGATCGTCCGTTCGCGCCGTGACCTCGAGATCCTCCGGCAGAGAGGACTCCTCGACGATGAGGGAGTGGTACCGCATGGCGCGAAAGGGATTCGGAAGATTCCGGTAGACGCCCGCGCCGTCGTGGTGGACGAGGCTCGTCTTCCCATGCACGGGACGAGCGGCCCGGATCACCTTGGCGCCGAAAGCCTCGGCGATACTCTGGTGGCCCAGGCACACGCCGAGGATCGGGAGGCGGCCCGCGAATCGGCGGATGATCTCCACGGAGACCCCTGCCTCGGCGGGAGTCTTCGGTCCAGGCGAAATGACGATGCGCGCCGGCTTGAGCCGCTCGACATCGTCCACCGTGATTCGATCGTTGCGTTCGGTCCGCACGCGGGCGCTCAAGGCGCCGAGGGCCTGAACCAGATTGAACGTGAAGGAATCGTAGTTGTCGATGACGAGAATCACTTCTTGCGCAGGATCTTCACGTCTTTGACGAAGAGCTTGGAGCCGGGGTAGATCGAGAAGAAGACGCGGCCGGTCTCCGCCATGTCCATGTCGACGCAGGGGATGCGCGCGCCGTTCTTGGTGAAGATGAGCGAGTTCCCTTCGAACTTCATCTCGTACGTGGCCCAATCCGTATCCGTGATCTCCGCCATCCCTCCCGTGACGTTGGAGGATCGGATCGCGAAGCGCCCGCCGCAGACGCCTCCCATCCCTTCCACTTTCATCTTCCATTCCAGTTCGAAGTCGCTCAGGTTCGGGTAGCGCAGCACGACGAAGTCCGCCGCCGCCGTGTCCTCGTCGGGGTTCGGCACCGAACTGACTCCGACCAGGGCGCCGTTCTCGATGGTCCAATTGCCCGATTTTTCGTCCGCTTGGCGCAACCGGTAGAACCCGTCCATGCTCTTGCCGTCGAAGACCGTCGTCCAGACTCCGAGGGGCGGAAGCGGAGCGCCGGGAATGCCGTCGGGACCGATCGCGTCGGGGTCGCGCCGTGGAGGCTCGTCGTCATCCGGCGGCACGGCCTCCGCGTTCTCTTGGTTGGCCTTGTAGCGATTGATCAGCATCTCGAGATTAGGCCAGTAGGTGGAATGCTTGAACTGCGCGGGGAACTTCTCTTCGATCACCCGAACCGCGTCCGCGTAACGATTGTCGGTGGCCAATTCCTCCGCCTCGCGGCTGACGGTTTCGAAGTGCCGCTCTGCGGCTTCGTTATACCGGGTGAGGTATTTCTTGTTCACGTCGGCGACTTCGGGTTCCCGCTGCGGCTGGTCGCGCACGACGGTCATCGCCCGGTCGAAAAGGGCGACCACTTCCTCGTGCTTGAGGAAGTCCCTGTCCCGGGTGATCACCCCTTGAATCTCGTCGAGAATGCGATCGAGTTCGCGCGAGGCTTTCGTGGCGTTCAGCTTCCGCTGCGCTTCCTTCTCGATGGCGGCGAGCTCCGACTGGTAAGCCGTTCCCGCGATCACGCCGATCGCCGCGTTGCATTGCTCGAGGATCTTCTGCGGATCCGCGCCCGTCCGCACCATCTCCCGCAGTTTGCCGATGGCGAGCTGCGCCTTGTCCTGCTTCTTGGGCGTCTCGGTTGCGGATTGAGAAGGCGACGGCGGTTCGTCGGTGTCCCGGCCCCCTACGACCAGAAGGAAGAGAGCCGCCAACGCCGCGACGCCGACGAGGACTCCGACCAGCAGCGGCGTGTTGCTTCGCGAACGACGTCCCGTCGTCGAGCGCAGCGAGGAGGCGACGGGGGCCGGCTTGTGAGCGGATCGCGGGGTGCTGGCCTTGACCGTGGTCGCATCGGGCAGCGGAAGGGAAGGCGACAGAGGCTCGGCGCCGGCGTCCTCGATGCCGACGTTGCGGATGGCCTGCTCCTTGCACTTGGCGCAGTACTTCTTGTTGAGCAGGGTAATGGCCCGCCCCTTCTCGAATTCCTGTTCGAGAATGCGGTCTCCGCAGATTTCGCAGTAGACGATCTCCCGGCCCATTCGATCAACGCCCGCCGCGGCGTCCTCGAGGACAATGCAACACTCTAAGGATACGCTTTTTCGACTTCACTTGGATGCCTCTTCGAATAGGCGCTCCGCACGCTGAGAATCCGGAGCGCTCCGGAGCGCTTCGAGGGCGAACTCACGCGCCCGGTCCTTGCGACCCATAGTCAGGAAGAGGGACGCGATTTCGCAATACTCTTCGACTTTTTCGCGCGTTTCATCCTCCGATCGTTGCGCTTCGATGAGGGCGACGACGATGAGACGCATCTCCACCGCGCGCTCGTACTCCTTCTTCAAGGCCCACGCCCGAGCCAGGGCGTCGAAGAGCGTCCGGTCTTCAGGCTGCACCATCGCGACGGCGCGCAGGAGCGGCAGCGCCAGGTCGGGCTTCTTCTCGTAGTGGCTCGCCAGCCGTTTGCGATCGCGGACGTTGAGCGAATCGAGCGCGACGAGCCCCGCGAGCTCCTGGATCTCCTCGTCGGTCGCCCCGGTGCGCTGGTACAGGCGGATGAGTCTGCGATAGACGTTCTCTCCCGCGGGGTCCGCGTTGAGCCTGGGGAAAGCCGCCTTCGCCTTCTGAAAGGCGTCGATGGCGCCTTGGGCGTCCCCCAAGTCTTCCAAGACGTCTCCCAGAGCGTACCACGAGCGATAATCGTCGGCGCCCAGCTCGACGGCCTTCTTCAACAGCTCGCACGCCTCTTCCGTATGGTGCCGCTTCTGCAAGGCCTGCCCCAAGATCGAGTAGGCCTGGCCGGCCTTGGGATCCGCCGCGATGGCCTGATTGGCGAACCGCATCGCGCGATCGAACTGCCGGCGCGCCAACGCGTCCGCCGCGGCCACCAGGGCCTTCGCGGCGTCCTTGGGATCGCCGTCCGCCTCGGCGATTCGCGGGTCATCGGGTCGAGGCGGCACCACGAATCGGATCTTCGCCAAACGGGCGTCGAGCCAGGTGAGGAAGGGAGCGTCGATCCCTTCTCCGACTTCGCCGAGACCTTTCCATCCCCGCTGTTCCACGAGGAACTCGACGGCGGCGGCCGGCGCATCGGCGGCCGTCTTGAGCGTTCCGTTACGGCGGGCCAGCATCAGCGGAAGATCGTCGGGCCGCTGGAAGCCCCCGCGGCGAGCGGCCGCCGCGCCCGCGCCCTGCAGGACCCATTCCGGCAAGCCCTGAGGGCCGGCGTGATGCAGGACGAACGACTGTCCTACGGCCGACCAGAGCTGCGCCGCCCAGGAAAATGACGGAGCCGGCAGCGGGAGGGCGATCACCCGGCCCAGGCACGAGCCGCCTCCCGGAACTCCGGCGGCGAGCGTTGCGAGCTCCGATGGTTTTTCACAGAAGACGACCCGCAGGCCAGGGCGGTCCGGGAACTCCGCCCGGGTGGCGGCGAGCACCTCCCGCACCCAGGGCTCCAGCCAACGGTGTTTCCCTTTCGGGATCAGGACCTCATCGGGCTCCATCGCCAGTGCGGCGTAGTCGGTCTCGAAGGCGTCGATGAGCTTCGCCAAGTCGCGCGCCAGAGCGTCCGATGTTTGAAGCGCGCCCTTCGTCGGAAAGGGCGTGCCGTCGGCGCGGAACCGGTTGAGTTCGAGGAGGAGCGACGCGTCGGCCATGCGACCGGCGGCCTGGAAGCAGGCAAGCGCCTCCTTGAAGCGACGCTGAGCCGAGAGGGCGCGGCCTTGCTCGTATCGGGCTCGAGGCGTCGACGGCTTGCCCTCCGCTACGGAACGGAGCGCTTCGAGCAGAGGGTGCTTGGGACACCGGATGAGCCCCGCCTCGATCCGTTTCTTGGCCGCATCGGCATCTCGCCTCCAGAGGGCGGATCGCGCTTGCACGGCGTAGGCCTCCGCGAGCGCGGGATTGGTGCGGAGCGCCCGGTCGGCCGATTCGTCGGCCCTGGGGAATGCGCCGGCTTCCAGGGCGAGGAGGGCTAGGCCGAGATGGGCCTCGGCCAGATGGGGATTCGTCTGAAGGGCCTCGGCGAAACAAGCCGCGGCGGCCTCGCTTCGGTGTCGAGAGAGATGGATGTGGCCGAGCAAGGCACGCACGGCCGGATCGTTGTCGGCTCGCAGGATCTCCGGAAGCGCCTTCTCGACGGCCGTCGCGTAGTCGTCCGGCCGAGGGCTCAATTCGTCGAGCAAGACGATCCCGCGGGCCAGGGCCACCAGGGGCTCTTTCATGGCATCGATGCGGCGTTCCTGGTAGAGCTGCGGAAAGTCCTCGAGGGTCTTGGTGGCCTCTTCACGGCGGTCGAGATCGATCAGAGCTTCCGCTCGGGCCAACCGGGCGCGGGGGTCGCTCGGATCCGCGGTGATCGCGGCTTCAGCGGCCTCCAAGGCGCCCGCGGGATCTACGCGCAACCGGCGCAGGAGGGCCAGGGTCGCATGGGCGGGGGCGCTGTCCTTGTGATTCTCGAGGAATCGGCGGCACGTTCGCTCGGCCTCTTCGAGGTGACCGGTGGCCAGCAGGGCCTGCAGCAGCCGGGCGCGAAGGTCCCATCGGTCGGGATGCGTCTCGGCGAGGCCGCCCAGGAGTCGCGTGGCCGTCTCGTAGTCGCCTTGTCGAAGGGCGACGCGGCCGTTGCGGAGATCCTCGCGTTCGTCCTGGTCTGCGCCGCTCGACATCGGAACGGTTCCGGAAATGTCGAGAATCAGCACGATCACCAAGGCCGCCCCGGCCATGGGTTCCTCCCGTGCGCGCTTTCGCGCGAGCCTCGCCCGCCACAGTCTAGATCATGAAAATTCGGCGATCAATGCCTGTTTTCCCTAAACCGGTTGACACTCGTCCGGGGTGGTCTATAATTATCCACACTTCAGGGGGAGCGTTCGTGGGAGGGCTTATGCCGCGCCACAGGGCGATTCTTGCCTTACTCCTGCTCGCCGCGTCCACGGGTTTGGTCGTTGGGCAGGAAGGAAAGCCTCCCAAGCAGCCACCCGCGGCGGAACCGCAGCCGGCGTCGACCGGACAAGAGCCGGCGGCTGCCGCCACCGCGCAGGAGGAGATCGACGTTCCCGCTCCGCCTCAGGAGGATCGGACGCCCATCACCAGCATCGTCGAGACCTGGATGCGGTATGTCCAGGACGGCGAACATCGGGGGTATGTCCATGAGAAGATCAGCCTGGTACCCGGCCGGCTTCATCGGTACGAGTACCTGCATGAGGGCGATCTGGACGTCGCCCGGGTCAAGGAGAGCGACGAGGTCGATCTCGTGCACTGGAGCTGGCAGGCTACGGCACAATTGACGGAGGCTTTCGACATCTACCGGTTGGAGGCGGCGGGAAGCCAGCAGGGAGTGCAGTGGCGATTGGAGGTGCGGACGGTAGAGGATAAGCAGCTCTGGGAGCTGACGCTGTCTCCGACGCCCGAGAATCCCAACGGGGAACTCGTGCGCATGGAGTTCCCGCTCGATCAGACGGTCGGATGGAACGCCGAGTTGATTTTCTACAAGCTGAGGCAGCGAGGGGACTTGAGCAAGCCGGGAAAGATCCCGTTCCCGATTTCGGGGGCGAGCGGGCATCTGACGAATCTGACGTTGCGGGTGGAGGAACCGCGCCTTCGCACGTATCTGGGCAAGCAGGCGTACGTGACGCCGGTGACGATCGAGAACGCTCCCACGGAATCGAACATGCCGGTTCCGTTGCGCGTCTATGTGGACAAGTTCGGACGGGTGGTGGAGGCGGTCTATCAGGATGAGACCAGTCATTATGTCGTGTGCAGCGGCGCCGTCGAGGCGCGCGGCGGGGAGCAGAAGCTGAGCGCGCGCGGACGCCGCGATCCGTTCAGCAAGATCGGGGCGATGACGCGCATCGGGATGGGGAGCAAGCTGGGCCCGAGTAAGGGCGGAGACGCCTCATCCGCGATCGTGGTGCCGCCGGAAAAGGTGGGCGAGAAGCTCAAGGAAATCGGCGTTATGATCGATGAACTTGAGCGGCTCGTGAAGAGCAGCAATCCGCGGGCGGAGCAGGTTTATCAGAGGTTCCTACGTTATTACCAGGTTCTTCGGCGGATGTGCGCGGGCGATCCGGTCAAGGTCAACCAGCTGGATGCCTTCAAGGCCAGGGCCGAACAGATTTACGGCGGGGCGGAACGGTTGGTCAAGCGCGCCCACATGCTCTTGGAGGCGATCGAGGACAACTACAATGCGCTCAACGAGAAGGGCGTCGAAGAGAACCTCAAGCAGATGCGCGATTTGCGGTTGCGTTCGGAGTTCTTCCAGGACGAGCGCGTGGTCGAAATGGACCGCCTCATCAAGGCGGGAGACCAGAAGCTGACGCAGACCAAGGTGCGCATCGATCTGGCGCGAAAGGTGCTGGTATTGACGGGGACGGTCTTCAAGGCGAACGTCGTGACCGAGGATCTGGATCTGAGAATCGTGGTGCCGGGGGCGACCCTGGACATGCGTGAACCGGTGAAGGTCATCCACAATCTCTCCTACGCCCTGATCAACGACAAGCTCTACCGCGAGGGTGAAGAGGTGGACGGCCAGAACGTGGTCATCGAGAAGATCCAGCCCCACGGCGTGCGGGTGACGTACAAGGGGGAAGTTCGGGAAGTGGGTCTCAAGAAGCGCGACCGGTAGCGCCTGGGAAAGCCGCATGGAGAAGAAGTCGCACGTTTCGCGTTACGGGTGGGTGGGTGGAGTTCGGAAGTCGGCATGGATTAAACCAGGGTAACGGTCGTGGCAAGCTCATCGAACACCAGAGGACTCGGAGAAAAGAGGCTTTTCTCAGGGTCCTCAGCGTTCTCTGGTGTCGAGGTTGGCTCAGGGTCCTCTGTCACCCTCTGGGTCCTCAACCTGAACCATGCCCGGAAGTCCGTGACGGGGAACTCACTGTAGAGGAGACGAGCATGGGTAGCTCCCGGACGATGCTGTGTGGGGTCGCCGCCGTGTTGTTGACCGTCGGATCCGCTTGGGGACAGGATGCCAAGGCCGACCAGGATCAGCCGAAGTCGGACCCGCAGCCCTCCACCGAGGATCTGCGGTACGAGGCGGTGAAGAAGGGGCTGGAGGCCCAGCTCAAGGGTCAGGAGGTTCGCGTCACCATCCAGCTGCGCAACGCGACCGTGCAAGAGGGAATCGAGGCGTTCCGCCGACAGGTGGCCGGATGGGATTTCATCGCGGACTTGACCAATTTCGCGGACGACTATCGCATCGATGAGTTCATCGTGCGGGACAAGCCCTGGAGGGACGCGTTCGAGGCCTTCCTCGCCAAGACGGGGATGATGATCGATGACGAGCGGCCCGGACTCGTTCGCTTCAGCAAGCCGGCGCGCGTGACCTTCGCGCTGAAGGACGCGGATATCAAGAGCGTCGTCGATCTGATCGCGCGTATCTCCCGCGCCAACATCGTCTTGGCGCCCTACGTGGAAGGGAAGATCACCCTGTCGGTCAACGACGTGCCCTGGAATGTCGTTCTGGATACGGTCGTCAAGACGCTCGGCCCCTACGTCGTCGTGCGCGAGCGGTTCGACATCCTGCGGATCATCTCGCAGGCGGAGCTCAACAAGCAGATGGAGACGCGGTTGTTCAAGCTGGTCTACATCCAGCCGCCCCCGATGTATCGGGCGAGGGTCGAGGAAAGCAAGCAAGTCGTCGGCAGACCGCCGACGCCGGCGACGACTCCTGAAGAAATGATCAAGCGGTTTACGCTGCTGACGATGTTGAAGGCGGTGCTGACGCGCTCCGTCGACGGCGCGACGATCCTCGGGCGAATCGACTATGATCCGGAGACGAATTCCCTCGCCGTGACCGATACGAAGGTGGTCTTGGATCGAATCGGGGAGATGCTCAAGGTACTGGACGTCGAGCCTGAGCAGGTGATCATCGATCTGAAGTTCGTCAGGACTTCCAACGAGGACCTGCTGACGTTCGGGATGAACTACGCGTTCGGGACGGAAGAGGGCTTTACGATGACGACGAGGCCCATTCCGACCGTTCGCGTGGATCCCTCCAGCCAGACGCCAGGAACGATCACGGAATCGCCGTTTACCGTCAATGGACTGGGTTCCGTCACCCGTCTGCCCTTCGGGTTGGGACAGGAGACGCCGACGTCGGACACGTTGTTCTTGACGTCCTTCGACATGCTGACGACCTTTCGAGCGTTCAAGCAGGACCGGTTTTCCAAGCTCATGCAGGAGCCCACCGTCAGCGTCCTGGACAACAACGAGGCCACGATCTTCATCGGCGAAGACGTTCCGTACGCCGAGGTCCGCTCGTCGACGAACCAGTTCGGCGGATTGGACACGTCTATTTCGGAAGGGTCCAAGTCCCCGGTGAAGGTGGGATTCACGCTCCTGGTGGTCCCCCGGATCCTGCGACAGGAGAACAAGGTCATCCTGACGATTATCCCGACGAACGAGGTGCTGACGGGTCGAAGCCCCGAAGTCGTGGGCTTTGAGCACTTCGTGGTCGCCGGACGGGAGATTGACCTGCCGCGCATCGGCCGAACGACGCTGATCACGCGCTTGCTGGTGGAGAGCGGCAGGACGGCCGTGCTGGGGGGCTTGGTTACGGAGCGGGTCTCGTACGAGGACCGAAAGATCCCGTTGCTGGGGGATCTCCCCTTGATCAACCCGCTTTTCAGGATGCGCAACGATACCATCACGCGCGAGAACCTGCTGATCTTCCTCACGCCGCGCATCGCGCGCAGCGCCCGGGAGTCCGAGCAGAACCTGCGGGCGCAGCTGCGCGAACTGGAGGAACTGGAGCGCCGCCGGCTGGAGGAAATGCGCCTGCGGCAGGTCCAGGAGGAGCTGCGCAGGGCGGATGAGGAACGCGTCCGCAACGCCGCGGAGGAGCAGCGGCAGCTGGAAGAGCGAGAGCCGAAGTAAGTTCAATGGTTGAGCCACGGGCGGAAGCCCGCAGCGGATAATCGAGACCCCGGTATCGGGGCCTGGAGCGTCGAAAAATTGATCGCCTCGTCCGAGCGTCGCGCTCGGATGAGCCTCGTCATGCGTTTCCGCGCGCGCCTCACGTCCGGGCCGGTAAGGATGTCGGGATGATTCAAGAGGGCGTGATGCGCGAAGACCCTTGAGTCTCAATCACGGTTGGAGCGCGGTCGCATGAACATCTTTCCGTATCGGGTCCGGTTCACCAAAGTAGGCAAGATGCGCTTCTTGTCGCATCATGATTTGCTGCGCCTTTTCGAGCGGGCATTGCGGCGCGCGGGTCTGCCGTTGCGCATGACGGAGGGGTACAACCCCCATCCCATTCTGGCCTTTCCTACGGCGCTGGGGTTGGGCCTGGAATCGCTCGACGAGGTGATGGAGTTCGAGTTGTCCAGCTGGGTGGCGCCGCGAACGGTTCAGCAGCAGCTGGGCGCTCAGCTTCCGGAGGGCGTCGCCGTCACATCGGCCGAGGCGTTCTCCCGCCAGGCTCGTTCGTTCGTCGATTTCGTGGAGTACGAGGTGCTCGCGCCGGGTCAGACGGAAGGGATCGACGAGCGCATCCGGGACTTCATCGCTCGGCAGGAAGTGGAGGTCGAGCGGAAGTCGGACAAGGCCGTCCGCAGAATCGAGATCCGCCAGTACGTCATGGCGCTGGAACCGGAGAAGGACCGGCTGTTCCTGCGCATTCGCGTAACGGACGCCGGGACGGCGAAACCGGAGGAGGTGCTCAAGGCGATCGGCGTCGAAATGCGGGGGGACGTGCGCATCAAAAAGACGTATACGGAGCTCGGCGTTCGATGAACGTGTCGACAGGGTTCAGGTTGAGGACCCAGAGGGAGACAGAGGACCCAGCGCGGCGACCGCAACCGAACTCGGGGATCCTCCGTTTTCCGTCCGGAGAATACTCTGAGGAAGCCAGGAAGCCAGGAGGAAGACCGAAGGATAGGACGACCGACTTCCTTTCCTGGTTTCCTG
>JACPRB010000230.1 GCA_016190155.1 Planctomycetota bacterium | reverse complement strand
TTTTCTCCGGACGGAACTTGGAGGATCCCCGCGTTCGGTTGCGGTCGCCGCGCTGCGTCCTCTGCTGTCGGCTTCCTCGCTGCATCCTCTGCTTCCCTCTGCTTCCTCGCACAAGCCAGGATTGAACCGTGCCCGGAATCTCGGACGGAGAACCGCCAAAGCGCCAAACCGGCAAGAGGAGGCCGTGAAGGGGCCTTCTGATCCCTATCAGGATTCTCGACCTTTCTCTTTGGCGGTTCATTGTCATGAGCGCTCTTGGAAGAAGGGGACCTCCGGCTTGCGGGAGAGCAAGGGAGGGGGGTGAAGTCCTTCTCGAGAATAGGCACGCCGCAAAGCCGGAAGCCCCCGAAACATCTTCGCACGATGGCAACACCTTCATTGTTCGTACGATCCCGAACCGGCGATGAACTGTCGGATGGTCTGGCGCAAGATCTGATCGCTCCAGGGTTTGGTGATCAAACACTGAATCGTCCCTCGGGTCCTCTCGGTGACCAGCGCGCTGTCCGGATGTGCCGTCAACATCACCCTCGCCGTCTGGGGCGACGTCTCTTGCACGGTCCGCAGCAGCATCGTCCCGCTCATCCCAGGCATGCGCTGATCCGCGATGACGACTCGAATGTGCCCTCGACCGATCAGCTCCAATGCCTCTTGAGGATCCTGCGTCAGCATCACGTTGATCGGCTCCTGCCAAAGCAGGCGGCTCAGCGCGCCCAGGATGCGCGTCTCGTCGTCCACGCACAGCACCACCGGCCGCCGGTGCGCGGCGGTCGAGTCGACAGATTGCTGATCCATCCGCTGCCGCTCCTTTCTCGGCCCCCCTCAGGAAGGGAAGGCGTCGGGGAAATCGCGCCCCACGTTTCGTCGCAATGCCGCCCTGGCCTGGTGTCCCAGCAATCGCGCCACCGCCGCATCCAGATTCAGGATCGAGGCGATGTCGCCGTAGGACAGGCCCTCCACGTAACGCAACAGGAAGACTTCGCGCTGGACGGGCGTCAGGAATCCCAACGCGACGGTCAGTTGCCTGGCCGCTTCCGGACGCAGAACGAGCGTCACGACCTCATGGCGCCCCATCATCTTGACGGCTTCCGCCGCCCGGTCTTCGCTCGCTCGCTGCGCGCGCCGGCAGATCTCCAAGGTCAGCAGACAGAACCACGCCGCCGGTTCCATCTCGGGCGGATGCGAATTCAGACGTTCCACGCCGAGACTGTAGGCCCGCTGCACGACCTCGCCGGCCGTCCGCGCGTCGTGCAGCATCAAATAGGCCAGACTCCACAGCCGTCCGAAGACGCGTCCGAAGAGCGTCGCGTAGGCCATTCGATTGCCTGCCATGGCGTACCGCATCAGGTTCGCCTCGGATTCCGTCGCGGGGCTCAGGAAACCCCATTCCTGGGAAATGGGCTCCGCTTCGTGATGCAAGCGGGGACTCGTAGTCATAGGAAAAACAGCATCAATCGATCCGATGCATGATCCACGGCGGCGGCGGATGTTACGCGAGGCCTGCTCGGGAACACCTGGTCCTCGCTTCCCGATCGCCTCTCCGTTATAATCCGCCCGCGTCATGAAATGGAGCGCGGCCCTGTGGGTGATCGTGCCCGGCGTGGGCCAAATCCACCTGGGGCGCACGGGAAAAGGCATCCTGCTGTTCACTCTGTTCGTGCTGATGCTGAATGCCTATCTCTTGAGCCCTCTGCTCCTGCCCGACAAAGTGATCCGGACGACGCTTCTGGCGTTGACGATGCTGGCGTGGCTCATCTCCACCGTGGACTACTTCCGACAATCCACCGAAGAGGAAATGGCGAACACCTCGCCGGACCGAGAGCCGTTGAGGGACCGAGACATCCAATGACCGATTGCGGACTTTTCGGCGTCTGGGGGCCGCCTAACGCGGCCGATCTGGCGTATCTGGGGCTCTACGCGCAGCAACATCGCGGCCAAGAGAGCGCCGGCATGGCGACCCTCCAACAGGACAAGCTCATCTATCACAAGGGAATGGGACTGGTGGCCGACGTCTTCTCCCGCGATACCCTCAATCGCCTCAAGAGCCGCTCCGCCGTCGGTCACGTTCGTTACTCGACCTCGGGTTCGAGCAACCTCTCCAACGCCCAGCCGATCGTCGTCGAAACGTCCTCCGGGATGATGGCCATCGCTCACAACGGCAACCTCGTCAACAGCACCGCCGTCCGCCACGAGCTGGAAACGCAAGCCCGGTTCTCCCCGATCTTCCATACGACGACCGATACCGAAATCATCCTCTACCTGGTGGCGCGCGGCACGAACATCATGAAAGGGATCCAGCAGGCGGCCGCCCGAATCCGAGGCGCCTACTCTTTGGTCTTCCTCACGCCGCGCGAACTCGTCGCCGTGCGCGACCCCCGAGGCTTCCGGCCTCTCGTCCTGGGCCGACTCGGAAGCCACACCGCCGTCGCCTCCGAGACGTGCGCCTTCGATCTGAGCGGCATCCGCTACGAACGGGACATCGAGCCCGGGGAGATCCTCCACATCGACGACTCGGGCGTCCGCTCCGAGCACATGACCCAACAGGCCCAGCCCGCGTTTTGCATGTTCGAGCACGTGTACTTCGCCCGCCCCGACAGCGTGGTGAACGGCGATCTCGTGCATGCGGTCCGGCGCCAGCTCGGTCGCCGCCTGGCCCAGGAACATCCCGTCGAAGCGGACGTCGTCACGCCGATCCCCGATTCGGGTATGTCCGCCGCCCTGGGCTTCGCGGAGGCCTCGGGAATCCCGTTCGACCTGTGCTTCATCCGCAACCACTACGTGGGACGCACGTTCATCCAGCCCCAGCAAGACGACCGCGACGCCAAGGTGGAAATCAAGCTCGCCGTCATCCCGCAGCTCGTCAAGGGCAAACGCGTCGTGGTCGTGGACGACTCGATCATCCGCGGCACGACCTCCCTGTCGCGCATCAAGATGCTGCGGCGCTCGGGCGCCAAGGAAGTCCACCTGCGCGTTTCGTGCCCGCCGACGCGCTTTCCTTGTTACTACGGGATCGATTTCCCGGACCCCTCGCGTCTCATCGCCGACGGCCGCACCGTCGAGGAAATCCGGCAGAAGCTCGGCGTGGATTCGCTGGGATACCTCAGCCTGAAGGGAATGCTCGAGACCATGTCGCATCCGCAAAGTCATTACTGCACGGCGTGCTGGACCGGAACGTACGTCGTCCCGCCCGTCGACGAAATGAAGAAGGACCGGCTCGAACAAGCCGCGCCCAAGGTCCAGAGTCGGGGAAGCCGAACAGGCGAACGGACGAACGGATGAACCGATGAACGGGTGAACGGATCATGCCCATCACGTACGTCGACGCCGGCGTCGATCAAACCAGGAAGGACAAGGGGATCGACCGCCTTCTGCGTCTGATGAAACGCACGCACGACCCGGGGGTCATCGACCTGCCGTGGGGATTCGCCGGCCTCTACGCGCTCAAATCCTCCGGGCTCTTCGCGCGGAACTACCGGGATCCCGTGCTCGTCGCCTGCACCGACGGTGTGGGCACCAAGCTCAAGGTCGCGCGATTGATGAACCGCCACGACACGGTCGGCATCGACCTCGTCGCCATGAGCGTCAACGATCTGGTCGTCACCGGAGCGACCCCGCTGTTCTTCCTCGACTACATCGCCATGGGCAAGTATGACGACGCGCTCTTCACCCAGCTCGGGGAAGGCGTCGTCAAGGGCTGCGAGCTCACCCCGTGCGCGCTTCTCGGCGGAGAGACCGCGGAGATGCCGGGAATGTACGCCGACGGCGAGGTCGACATGGCCGGCTTCGCCGTCGGCATCGTCGAGCGATCCCGCATCATCGATGGATCGGCCGTACGGGCGGGAGACGACATCATCGGGCTGGCGTCCACGGGCCTGCACTCCAACGGCTATTCCCTCGCCCGCAAGATCCTCTTCGACGCGCGCCATAAGGACGTCCGCGAACACGTGCCGGACCTGGGCGGCCCGCTCGGCGAGACGCTGTTGAAACCGACGCGGATCTACGCGCCGGCCGTCAGGGAAGTGCTGCGGCGCTACAAGGTCAAGAAAGCGGTTCGGGCCATCGCCAACATCACCGGCGGCGGGTTGATCGAGAACCTGCCGCGCGTGCTGCCCAAGGGATGCGCCGCGGAGATGCAGGAAGGCGCCTGGCGCCTTCCCCCGATCTTCCCTTACCTGCAGAACCTCGGAGAGGTCCCGCGCGAGGAGATGTACCGCGTCTTCAACATGGGAGTGGGCATGGCGTTGGTCGTGGCGCCGCATTTCACCCGGCCGATCCTGCGCACGTTGGCGCGCGTCGGGGAAGATGCCGCGATCATCGGCAAGATCGTCAAGGGGGCGCAGGAAGTGCGGATCCTGCCCCGTCAGTAAGGGGGGTGACTGAGAATGAAACACGCAAGAAGCACGCGTCGACACGGGCCCTCGCTCCTCCTTCTTCTCTCGCTGGTCGGCTGCTCCTCCGGGCCCGCGCCCAATGAGGTCTTCGCCACGAAAGAGGACCTGGGCAAGCTGGAGCTGAAGTTCACCAACACCAACGAAGCCTCGGTCCTATTCAGCCGCGAGTTCACCGATCGGCTCGGCCGCATCGAGCAGCGCTTGGCCGCCCTGGAGGCGGTCACCAAGAGCCATGACATCGAGATCCGCCGGCTCAACGAACGCCTCTCGCAGCTCCCCGCGGCCGGCCCTGCCCCGACTCCGCTTTCCGCCGGCACCGAGGAGGCCCTGAAGACCACGGACGATCAGATCCAGCGCCTGCGCGACGGCTTCCCTCCCGACGAGGTCGCGCGAATCCTCGCGCCGATCGCCAGATATGCCGCCCCGAAGGCCTGCGCGGCGCTCAAGGACGCCCTCCGCGACGTCGAGTACATGAAACGCCTGGAGGCGGTCCTCTCGAAGTTCCCGCCGGCGGATCTCAAGATCCCTCTCGAGGAGGCCCTGCGCGATCCGATCGCGAGGAACCCCGCCGCCCGCGTGGTCGGCACGGTCGGCGATCGCGAGCTGTCGCGCATCCTCGAGCCGTACACGAGCGACGCCGAGATGGATTTCTGCATCCAGGTGGGCGAATCGCTGATCCGGTGCCGCAACCAGGCCGGCGTGCCGGCGCTGCTTCGAGCCCTGCGCGCGGACGACAAGAACACCCGATTGCTCGCCGTCGCGGCGCTCCGGTCCGTCTCGAAGAACGAGACGTTCGGCTACGACTTCTCGAAACCGGCCGACGCCAACGCCGCTGCCATCAAGGCCTGGGAAGAGTGGTACGAGAAGAACGGCGCGACGCTGTTCGACTGAGCCATCGCGCGGCGTCGATGAGATCGCGCGCGACGTGATCGGCGGACGGCCGCCCCATCGCCTTGCGGCCGACCAGGATCGTCCGCGCTCCCACGGTCCGGCCCGCGACCACGTCCCGATCGGAATCGCCGATCATGACCGACCGCTTCAGATCGAGCTTCAGCTCGCGCGCCGCCCGCGTCAGCAATCCCGCTTTGGGCTTGCGGCAGGCGCACCCGTCGTCGGGATGATGCGGACACACGTATACCCCGGCGAATCGCACGCCTCGCTCGGCGAACAGACGGCGAAGGCGGTCCGTCATCCGCGCCATCTGGGCTCGCGTGATCAGGCCCCTTCCTACACCGGATTGATTGGTGACGACGACGGGCACGAACCCGAGGGCGATCAACCGTCGAATGCCGTACGCCGCATTCCGCATCGGGCGCAGCTGCTCGGGCCGCGACATGTATCCGTCGTCGTGAACCAGGGTGCCGTCCCGATCCAGGAAGGCCGCGGGGCGGCGGGGATTCGTCATGGTCATCCGATGCGTCTCGAGAGGGGAAACATCAGAAACGCCGATCTCCACCACAAGCGCCGCTGGCGGGCGAACCGCGGCAGTCGCAGCGCGATCGTCCAGAATCGCCGGCGGGCCTCGTCCACCTCATTCGACCGCCCGATCCACGCCGCGGCCTGCGCCCACCGGAAGTACGGCTCCAACTGCGATTCCTGCTCCGCGGCGGCGTGCTTGGCGTACTCGAACGCCCGCTTCACGTCTCCCGATCGATAGTGCGTCTTGGCCAGGCCCAGCAAGGCGTCGAAGTAGCCCAGATCCGATCGCGCCTTCAAGGCGCGTTCATAAGCCTCTCTGGCCTCGGCGTAGCGACGAAGGCCGTACAGGGCTTGTCCCAGGGCGCGCAGATACGGATAAGGCGCGCCGGCGTACACGGGATTGGCCTCCGCGATCGTCACCGCCTCCCGAGCGTACCCGAGCGCCTTCCGATAGCGACGCGCCTGGAGGTAGATCTGAGCCACTTGAAAGCGGGCGTCCGCATTCTGCGGATTGGCGAACTTCTGTCCCTGCGCGGCCATGTATCGCCGAAGGGCGACCCACGCCCGATAACGGTTGATGAAGGGCGTAGAGACCAGGAAGGCGGAGATGAAGAGGATCCACCATCCGATGAACGTGCCGAACAGGAAGGTGAACAACGATCCCAGTAAGGAAGAGCGCTCATACTCGACGACATGCTGTCCGGCCGGCACGGCGTGGATCGATCGGTTCTCGATGAGCCTTGATACGGAGGCATACGTTCCGACATCCGCTCCGCACAGTCCCAACAGGAGCGCCGACAAGAGGACCGACCGCATGGTCCCACCTTATGTATCAAGAGCGGAAGTCGTCAACATCCGCGTGTTCCTGCCGGAGGTTCCCCGGATGCCCGAAGAAGGCGGTAGGAGATGGGGAGATCCGACGATCGGGAGATGGGAAACACCACTTTCGTCCATCTCCCCGTCACCGAATCTCCACATCCCCCTTCGTAACCGTTCAGCCGTTCTAAAGTTCAACCGTTCACCCGTTCGAAAACCCCGTTCCGGCGTCCAGCTTCCGGAACGAATGAACGTGCAAACCGATGAACGGGTGAACGCTTACCCCCCTTCATCTGTTGTGGTTCGGGGAATCTTTGTGTTCCTGCCAATCCCCCACAAATCCCGCGATCCCCCGGTGTCTTGTTATAGTCGGGGGCGAGCCCTTTGAAACCTTGGGTAGAGGATTGTGACCATGCGCACGTCCCTCTTTGTCGCGGGCTCGGCCTTGTTGCTGTTGGGCGGTTTGATCGCAGGCTCGAGAGGTTGCTCGTCCTCGCGCCACTCATCGACCGAACTTCCTCAGGAAGCCATCGTCAGTCCTGTTCCCTCTCCGACTCCGACTCCACCCGACACGCCTCCCCCGGCGATGACGCCGCCCGCCCCGGCTCCCGCCCCGCTCGCGGCTTCCAGCCGCCCCGGCGAAGGCTCGATTCCCTACCCCGGAGGTACGACATTCCGCGTATGGGCGCCCTTCGCGGACTCGGTCTCCGTCATGGGCGAGTTCAACGGCTGGTCCATGACCTCCCATCCGCTCGTCGGCGAGAACAACGGCTGGTGGTCGGTGGACGTCCCCGGCGCCGCCGCCGGCCAGCGCTACCGCTATTGGATCACCAACCAAGGGAACTCGTTCAGCCGGATGGATCCGTACGCGCGGCAGGTCACCAACTCCGTCGGCGACAGCGTCATCTACGACCGCGACGCCTTCGACTGGGGATCCGCCGGTTTCACCACCCCACCGTGGCACGAGATGGTGGTCTACGAGATGCACATCGGACAGTTCAACGATCAGCCCGGCGGCGGGCCCGGCACCTTCGCCGGCGCCATCGACAAGCTCAACCACGTGCGGGATCTCGGCATCAACGTCATTGAGCTCATGCCCGTGGCCGAGTTCGCCGGCGACCATTCCTGGGGATACAACACCGCGCATCCCTTCGCGGTGGAGAGCGCCTATGGAGGCCCGACGGCCTTCAAGCAGTTCGTCAAGGAGGCGCACGCCCGCGGGATCGCGGTCCTCGTGGACGTCGTCTACAACCACTTCGGCCCGACCGACCTTCCGATGTGGAGGTTCGACGGGTGGAACCAGTGGGGACTGGGCGGCATCTACTTCTACAACGACTGGCGGGGCGCCACGATGTGGGGCTACACCCGCCCCGATTACGGGCGCAGCGAGGTGCGCCGCTACCTGCGCGACAACGCCATGATGTACCTCGAAGAATACCGGCTGGACGGACTGCGGTGGGATTCCACCATCAATATCCGTACTCAGAGTTTCGGCTCCGGCGACATTCCCGAGGGGTGGCACCTGATGAAGTGGATCAACGACGAGATCAACTGGGCTCAATCCTGGAAGATCTCGGTCGCGGAAGACATGTCCGGCAACGAATGGATCACCAAACCCACCTCCGTCGGCGGCGCCGGATTCGACGCGCAGTGGGACCCGGAATTCGTCCACCCCATCCGATATGTCGTCACCCCGCCCAACGACGCCGACCGCAACATGTGGACCGTACAGCACTCCCTCTATCACAACTTCAACGGAGACGGGATGCAGCGGGTGATCTACACCGAATCCCACGACGAGACCGCCAACGGCCGCCAGCGCCTCCCCGAGGACATCTGGCCCGGCAACGCCGACAGCTGGTTCTCCAAGAAACGCTCCACCCTCTCCGCGGCGCTCGTCATGACGGCGCCCGGAATCCCGCTTATCTTCCAGGGGCAGGAGTTCCTCGAGGATGGTTGGTTCCACCTCGACGGCGACGACCCGCTCGACTGGAACCGCCGGAACGCCTTCGCGGGCATCGTGACGCTCTATCGCGACCTCATCCGCCTGCGGCGCAACTGGAACAACACCACGCGCGGCTTGCGCGGCCGCAACATCAACGTGCACCACGTCAACAACTGGGAGAAGATGATCGCCTTCCATCGATGGGATCAGGGGGGCCGCGGCGACGACGTGGTCATCGTCGCGAACTTCGCCGATCGCACGTTCACCAACTACAACGTCGGCTTCCCGCGCGGCGGGATGTGGAGGGTGCGCTTCAACAGCGATTGGAGCGGCTACAGCGGCGATTTCGGAAACACCCTCGGCTACGACACGGAAGCGCAGTGGGGTTCGAAGGACGGGATGGCCTTCAACGGCAATGTGGGCGTCGGGCCCTACAGCGTGGTCGTCTTCTCGCAGGATCCCTAGTCGAGCGCGGCTTCCACGAGCTCACAGACGATGTGAGCCGCCGTGATGTGGCATTCCTGGATGCGCGGCGTCTCGTCCGAGGGGGCGAAGAAACAGACGTGCGCCAAGCGCTTGAGCTTGCCCCCAGAGCGCCCGGTCAACGCGATCACCGTCGCGCCCAACCGGCGCGCCAAGGCCGCCGCCTCCAGCACGTTGCGGGAGTTGCCGCTCGTCGAGATCGCGATGACCACGTCACCGCGCCTGACGTGCGCCTGCACCTGTCGCTTGAACGTGACGGCATAATCGTAATCGTTCCCGATCGCCGTCAGCGTGGACGTGTTGGTCGTCAGCGCCAGCACCGGAAGCGCTCGTCGCTCCCGATAGAAGCGCCCCTCCAGCTCGCACGCGATGTGCTGGGCGTCCGCGGCGCTGCCCCCGTTGCCGAAGACGTACACGCGCCGGCCGGCCCGCAACGCCCCCGCGAGCCTGCGCGCCATCTCCTCGATGACCGGCGCGGATTGCTCCACCATCATCACCTTCGCCCACGCCGCTTCCTGCAGGAGCCGGAGAATCCGCGGGCGAAACCCGTCGCTCCGTTTCATCGGCCGTTCCCCCGTTTCCGTTCGGCGGTTCGTCGGTTCGTCCGTTCACTGGTTCCGGAAGCCGGATGCCGGGACGGAACTCCTGAATGGATGAACGGATGAACGGATGAACTGTTGACCGGGCATGTCCCCCGAATGCGCCGCACGATGTCCGTCGTGGACACGCCCTCGACCAGCGGCGCCAGCTCCACCCGCCCCCCATACGATTCCACGAAGTCGCGCCCCACCACCCGCTTGCCGCGGTAATCCATCCCCTTGACGAGCACCTCCGGCCGCAGCGTCCGGACCAGACGATCCGGCGTGTCCTCGTCGAAGAACGTCACGTAATCGACGCACTCCAGCGCGGCCAGCAACGCCGCGCGCTCGTCCTGTCCGAGAATCGGCCGAGCATCGCCCTTGAGTCGACGCACCGACCGGTCCGTGTTGAGGCCGACCACGAGCACGTCGCCCTTGGCGCGCGCGAATTCCAGCAATCGCACGTGGCCCACGTGCAGCAGGTCGAAGCACCCGTTCGTGAACGCGATGCGGTGACCGCGCGACCGCTCCTCCGCCAAGGCCTTTCTCAACGCCGCCGGAGCGAGCACCTTCCGGTGCGAGGACCCCTCCGCCGCCGTGGCATATTCGATGAGTTCCCCTCGCGTCACCGTGGCCGTGCCGATCTTCCCCACCACGACTCCCGCCGCGCCGTTGGCCAGAACGGCGCATTCCTCCAGCGACAGGCCCGAGACGTATCCGAGGACGAACGCCGCGAGGACCGTGTCCCCCGCGCCGGTGACGTCGTACACCTGCCGCGCCATCGTGGGCATCCGCACGACCTCTCCGGAGCGCGCCATCACCATGAGACCGCGCTCGCCCAGCGTGATGAGGATGAACTTCAGGCCGAGCGCCGCGATGATCCTCCGCGCCCCCTCCTCGACCCGCTCGACGCCGCTGATCTGCGCCAGCTCCACCCGGTTCAGCGAAGCCGCCGTCGAGCCCCGGTACTTGCGGAAATCGCGGCTCTTGAGCCCCACGATGACCGGACGTTTCCGTCGCGCGAATGCGTCGATCAACGATCGGCATACCTCGGGCGTGAGCGTGCCCTTGTTGTAGTCGGACACGACCGCCGCCTCATGCGTGGCGGCCGCGCGCCGGATCGACGCCGTGAGGCGGCGTTCGACCGGCGACGCCAGAGGCTCCTTCTTCTCGCGATCGATACGAAGCATCTGCTGGTTGTGGGCGATCAACCGCGTCTTCACGATCGTCGGCTTCACGCGATCCACGACGATGCCGCGCGCATCCACGCCGCAGGCGCGCATCCGCTCCGCGAGCGATCGCCCGTCGAGATCGTCCCCCACGGTGCCGGCGCAGGAGGTGCGGGCCCCGAGCACGGCGAGATTGTTCGCGACGTTGGCCGCGCCGCCGGGCCGGAATTCCTCGCGCCCGGCGTCCAGGATCTGGACGGGCGCCTCGGGCGAGATCCGGTGGACCGAGCCCCAGACATAGCGGTCGAGAATCAGGTCTCCCACGACGAAAATGCGCGGGGTTCGCAGACGTTCAACGGCCGTGAACAAGCGACCATGCATGGGGGAAAATTCTAACAAACCGCGCCTGGTGAGTGCCGGATTTTTTCGCGCCGAGGTCATTCCCTCGAGCGCGATCGCCGCTTGACGGCCATCAGCCTCAGCAGCACCGTCACGGCGAAGCCGAACGCGAAGCCTCCCAGATGCGCCCAGACCGCCACCCGCGTCACGGCTCCGTCGTCCATCGCGATCTTCATCGCCCACTGCGATGCCACCCACAGACCGATGAAGGCGAACGCGGGCACGCGGATCGGAATGACGGTGAGCAGCAGCTTCATCTGATGGAACGGGTACAGAACCAGGTACGCACCCATCGCTCCGCTGACCGCCCCCGAGGCGCCGATCATGGGCGCGGTCGCCATGGCTCCGGCGCTGAAGACCAGCTGCGCCAGCACCGCGACGACGCCGCACAAGACATAGAAGAACAGGTATGTCACGTGGCCGAAGCGGTCTTCCACGTTGTCGCCCACCACTGCCAGGAAGATCATGTTCCCCATGAGATGCAGGAAATCCGCATGGAGGAACATCGACGTGAAGAGGGAATCCCAGCGCATCTGGGCGGGCACGAATCCGTGGATGTAGACGATCCGGTCATAGTCCGGCCGGGTCGCGACCAGAGCGAACACGACGACGTTGGCGAGGATGATCGCGATATTGACGAACGGAAACGTCCGCCGCTTGATGTCGTCTCCCACCGGCAGAAGCATGAAGAAGATCTTACAGCAGCCGGCACCGAGGATCGAGGATCGGGTTGACGGCACCCTTTACACCTTCCCGACCACCGCCCTATACTGCGCTCATGAATCGCACCGCCGTCCTCGCGCTTCTCCTTCTCGGCGCCGCTTGCGCAGAAGGGCCGGACATTCCCGACGTCCCTCCGATCTCGATCGGGGGCGGCGGCATCTCGGTCCTGCAGGACGCCCGCACGCCGCAAGAGGCGTACGACGTCGCTTACTCCCGCCTGACCGGCTACCACAACAAGGTGCGCGCGTTCCTCTTCGCCAACCCGCCGAACCTCTACGGCGCGGCGCGAACGCTGGAACAAATCGCGGAGGCGCTCGGCACCATGCAGGCGATGACCGTGGAACCCTGGAAGACCGCGATGCAGCCCTACGTCCACTGGTATCGCGAGATGAAACTCAACGTTGAGGCCAACCGCTGGGGAGGCTCCTTCGAGAGCGAGCTCCGGCGTTTCGAACGTGAGATCAAGAGCCGCTTCAGCCCGGGGGACGTCGACATCCTCGCCGCGTTCCCGTCCGAAGCCGCGCCTCCCGCGCCGTCCTCGCCGGAGCCCCAGCCGACGCCGCCCGAGACGCCCAAAGACGCCCCCGCGGACGTCCCCGTTTGGGTGCTGTACTCCGCGTGGAAGCAAGCGCACGCCGATTTGGTGGACGCGGTCACCCGGAAGGCGGACGGCGCCCTCGCGTATCAGCGCGTGCAGGAATCGCTGACGGTCATGAAAGCCCGCCTGCCGCAGGAACGGCTGTCCAAGCTCGCGCTGTGCGAAGCCAGCTACGCCCAGCAGCACGAGGAAACGAAGGGCTTCACGACCGCCCCTCCGGGCGGCAAGCCCGAAGACGTGCTGCGCGTGCTTCGCCTGGTGGGCGAGATGATGGAGACGGAGTACAACCCCGACAGGAAATAGGTCCCATGGCGACGCTGCTGCTGGCAGGCCTGCTCGCCGGAGCCCTTTCGCCCCAGGAGGGTCTCCACGCCCGCGGCGAGCGCCTCCGCAAGAAAGTCGAGGAGATCCGAGGCGCGACGTTCTCCCGGCCGGTGACGTTGCGCGAAGGCTCCCGCAAGGAGTACGGCTCGCTCGTCGTGGAGAACGCCAAGCTGATCTACGGCAAGGATCTCCCCGCCTGCGAGCGGGCGCTGAAGGCCTTGGGCCTCATCGGACGGCTGCTGAACCTGGAGCGCGCCCTGCAGCTCTACGCGCTGCAAGGCGGGCGTGCCTATCCGAAGGGAGACGACGTGGCGATGCTGGATCCGGACGCCGGCGACGACGAGATCGTCTTCCGCCTGACGTGCGCGCTGGCGGACCAGCGCTTCAACCTCACCGAGGTCGCGCGCACTCTCGGCCCGTCTTTCGACGTCCAGATCGCCCTCGCCGCCCTGCGCCAAGGCGACGGGGATATGACCAAACAGCTCTTCTGGGCCGGCAAGAAACTGGATGAGCCCCATGCCGACGGACACCTCGACCGCCTCGTCGCCGCCGCTGAGAAGTGGGAAAAAGAGACCAGCCGCTTCGCCGGCATGGCCGTGTCGCGCCTCTTCGTGCGCGCGGCCGACTTCGGGTATCGCCGGGGCGGTATCTTCCTGGAGACGATCCGATCCATCGGCGGCATGGCGGCCGTGGACCAGGTCTACGAGCGCCCGCCCGTCTCCACGGAGCAAGTCCTGCATCCGGAGAAGTACCTACACGACGAGCGCCCCGCGGGAATCGACCCGAAGCCGCTCGATGATTGCCTTCTCGCCGCGGGCTACCGGCGCGGGTGGGCCACAACGTTGGGCGAACTGGGCGTATCCATCGTCGCCGAGACGCTGCTGAAGGAGGACACCGGCAAGATCGGGACCGGCTGGAACGGCGATCACCTGTCGACCTACGAAGACGGCGCGCAGAAGCCGCTCGCGGTCTGGGTCACGCTTTGGGACACCGAGAAGGACGCGATCACGTTCCAGGCCGCCTGCTTCAGGATCGGGCGCGCGCTGCCGGCCGAAGGCAAGAACCTGAACCTGACGCTGCGACGCGGCCGGTCCGTCGGCGTCCTGCTCAATCTGCCGCCCGAGACACAGGACAAGGCGCTCGACGCGTTGTGGAGCTGTCCGATTCGTCGCGACGACGAGACCGAACAATTCGGCGAGGAATGAACCTCCAGGCGCTTGTCCTCGTTAAGCCTTGATGGAGGGGGAGGCACCGTTATAATGCGACCCATGCGAAATCAGTCACGGCAAACCTCTCCATTGCTCGACGTCTTCTCTGGGTCCTCTGCGTCCTCTGGTGTCGGGTTCTCTTTCTCTGAGTCCTCCGCTCCCCTCCGGGTTCTCGAACAGCGAATGAGGGCTCTTCCAGCCTTGCTCGCGATCGGCGCGGCCTTGGCCTGCGCCTCGAACGCCGCCGCCCAGGACAAGATCCGCATGAGAGACGGCTCCACCGTGTGGGAAGGCACGATCATCTCCCTCACGTACAAGGAAGTCACCTACGAGACATCGTTGGCCGGCGTGCCGCAATCCCAGGCCACCAAGGACGTCCTGGAGATCGAGTTCGATTGGAACCGAAAGCCCTACGACTACTCCTCGGGCGAGAGCGCATTCAAGAAGAACGACTTCGACGAGGCTTGCGCCCGATTCGAACGCGTCCTGAAGGACGGCTCCGCAGCCGATTCCTACAAGCAATTCGCGCAGTGGTTCATCATCCAATGCCATCTGGGGAGCGAACCGCCCAGGTATGAAGACGCCATCGCCGCCACGAAGAAGTTGCGCAGCCAGTGGCCGGACTCCTATTTCCTGAGGGACTCCTTCGATCTGCAGTACGGCGCGGCCGAAGCCCTGGGAAACGCGGCGGCGCTGAAACAAGTCCTCACGGATTTCGAGAAGACCGCGCAGGAGAAGAACGTCGACGAATGGAAACGCGCCGTCGAGCTCATGCGCGCCGAACTCGCGGAAAGGATCTCCGACTTCAAAGGCGCGCGCGCGATCTACGAGAAGTTCTCCACCGATCGCGACCCGCAAATCTCTCTGGAAGCCAAGCTCGGTGTCCTGCGCTGCTTGTCGAACATGAACGAGTGGAACGCGCTGAGCTCGCGAGCCAAGGACTTCATCAACGACGCCGCGAACAAGCCGGACACGCCGAGGCTCCTCATGGGGGCGTACCTGGCCCGCGGCAAGGCCCTGCTCAACGCGAAGAAGCACAAAGAAGCGCTTCTGGATTTCATGCGCTGTCACCTGGACCTCGCCCCGAAGGCCGGCGACGCCTGCGACCGCGAGCACGAGGAAGCGCTGGCCCTGGCCGCCGTCGCCTGCGCTCGTCTCGCCGGCGAACAAGAAGAGAAGGACCGTAAGGAGCTCTACCGCGGCCGGGCCTACGAGCTGCAGGACGAACTCGGCCGCCGCTACCCGGGCTCCGCCCTGACGGACACGGTGCAGAAGGCAATCAAGGAAATCCCGAGGTAGGCGCGAGCCTATAGTCTCTTCCTTCTCTACTCGCTACGGGGTACTAAATCGCCGTTCACGAGTAAACATCCTTGAACGGCGGTTTACCCTGGACACAAGCTTCACCCGCTTCGCGGGCGCTTTCCGCAGAGCGAAAAGCACGCCCCTGGCGGCGTGGGCTTGTGTCCAGGGTAAATGCCCGTGCACTCTCGTTCAGTATTCGCGCACGATCATTTAGTAGAGCTTCCGCACTGCGGCCTGCGGGTAGTAATGCTCGAGGATCTCGCCCGCGCTCTTCCCCGCGTCGGCCATCCGGTAGGCGCCCACCTGACACAGCCCGGCCCCGTGCCCCCAACCGCGCCCCGTCAAGATGATCTTGTCGCCGGACTCCTGAATCGGCTCCTCCCACAGCGTGCTGCGGATCCGGCGCGGATCCACCTTGCGCCGGAATCCATCGTTGGCGGACATGACCACCTCCCGGGACGCCCCTTCCAATCGCACCGCCACTTCCGTCGCGTGCCCGCCCGGCAGCCGCTTCGTGACTCTGAGACCCAGGATCTTGATGTCGGAACGCTCCGGAAACAGCTTCTTCGCCAACTCCGCCTTCGAGAATGCCTCCGTCCATCGATAGTACTTCGACCCCTCGCAATAAGCGCAGGCCGCCCCCCCCAACGGCGGGATGTCCTCCGCCTCGCCCCCCAGGATGAGCCTCGCCGGCTCCGTATGGCCGCCGCACGTCGACGAATAGTAGGTCTTGAAAAGCCGCCCATCCCACACCACGAACAACCCGCGCGTCTCGTCCACCAGGCGCCGCGCCGACGCCGTCTCCCGCTCCATGCCCCCATAAACCTGCGAGCGCTCGTCGTCGTAGAGATCGAACTTCTCCCCCTTGATCTCGCTCAAGGTCCGATGCCGCGATTCGTACATCGCATACGTCCGCGCGGCGATCACCTGCGCCTTGAGCGCCTCGGTCCCGGCCGAGAGCGCCATCTCCTTCCCCACGACGCCCTTGAGATAGTCTTCGAGGTCGACCTCGTTGACCAACGTGACGCGGGGAGCCCGGGTTTGGCGATCTTCGTCCGCGACGATCAGCACGTCGCCGTGGTAGCGCACCCCGCCGATCGCCAGATCGCCGTCGCGCCCGCACGTCACGCGTACGATCGGATCCTGCGACACGAGCTGATTGACGCGGATCCCGCCGTCCCATGAGACGGCCGCCTCCAGCTGCTCGCCGCTCTCCAGCACGCCGCGCCCGTCCGTGATCGCGTAAGGCCCGGACACGGAGAACAAGATCCTCTCGACCCGCAAGCCGGCCGAGAGGCCCACCCGCACCCGCGGCACGTCGCTGATGTCGCCGACGCGGGCCGGATCGTAGAAGATCGGGCCCGCCGCGCATGCGTGGATGAAGAAGCCCGCCCAAGCCACGGCGAGCAGCGCGGCGACGGAAATGAGCTTCCGCTTCCTCACGTTCTCTCCGCCCTGATTATAGCCGGCGTAACCGTTCACTCGTTCATCGGTTCGTCCGTTCATTCCGGAGGCAGGATGCCGGAACGTGACTCTTGAACGGGTGAACGCTTACTCGACGTAGGTACACACGAGCTCCGAGGAGGCCTCGGAGGCGATGTCGTACTCCCCCAAGTAGGCGGGGATGAGGAATGTATCGCCCTTCTTCCACGCGACGCGCTCGCGCTTCTGCTCGCCGAAGAAGAACTTGCCTTTTCCGCGGGTCACCGTCAGGACTTGGAAACGAGTCCGGGGGACGGAGTCCTTGATGCGACGGCGGTCCAGCACCAGCGCCTCCATGGTGAACTTCTCGCACTTGATGAGGAGGTTGCGTCGATACGGAAATCCCAGCATCCGCGACGGCTTGTACTTCGAAACACCCATGGAATAGAAATCCGTCACGATCATCGCCCGTTCGAGATTCAAGGAGCGGTGCCCGTTCCTCTCCTTGCGCCCCCAATCGTGCAGCCGATAGGTGACGTCGGAGTTCTGCTGGACTTCGAGCATGACCAAGCCGCCGAACGCGGTGTGCAGCGTGCCCGGCGGCAGGAAGATCACGTCGCTCTCCTGCACCTCCATCTGGTTGAGGCACTGATCGACGGTTCCCGTCTGCAGGTGTTGCCGGAATTCGGCCACCGTCGTGCCGGGCAGGACGCCCCGGACCACGCGCGCATCCTTGGGAGCGTGCAGGATGTACCAGGCCTCCATCTTTCCGAAGGGCTCGGGCTCGTAGCGCTGCGCGTAGTCGTCGGAAGGATGCACCTGGAGCGACAAGCGATCGTGCGCGCAGAGGAACTTGATCAGCAGCGGGAAGCGCCCCGAGAAGCGCATCGCGTGATCGTCCCCCAAGATCTGCTTGGGCCACGTCTGCATGAGCTTCTCGAGCGTCCATCCCTTGAACGGCCCTTCGGCGACGACGCTCGTGTCCTTGCCGCGATGGGCGATCTCCCACGACTCGCCGGTCCTGGCCCCGGCGCCCTTCTTGCCCATGACGCGCTTGAGTTCGGGCCCTCCCCAGATCTTTTCTTTGAAGATCTCACGGAACCGCAACGGATGAAGCTCGAGGTCCCGAGACATTGAGCGGGATTCTAAGGGCAGCTCGCACAAAGTGTCAAGCGAGCGGAATTATTGTCTAATAGGGATTGATGACGCTGGCGTTGTTTCTTCTCCTGTGGCCCTGCCCCCAAGACGAGATTCAAGAGCGGGTGAACCGGCTCGGAGAGACGTGGGGCACGCGCTGGTACGCCTTCGTCTCCGGCGAACACAAGATCGGATTCGGCCGGTTCACGACGCGCGCCGGCGACGACGCCGTCGAGATCGACGACGAATACCGGTTGATCTTCCGAGCGCCGGAGAGACGCGTCCACCTCAAGATGCGCTGCTCACGGGATGAACACCTTACCCCTCTCTCGATCCAGGTCGATTCCCCGCAAGGATCCTACGAACTGACCTTCAAGGACGGCCGGGCTTGCGCCACCATCGCCGGCAAGGCGCGCGCCGTAGAGGCCCCGCGCGAGACCGTGACGATGCATTCCGCGGCGCGCCTGGCGTGCGTGCTCCCGCGAGAGGCGGGCACCGAGCGGACGCTGAAGTACCTCAATCTCGAAACGCTGCAGGTCGGCGACACGCGGCTCCTGTGCAAGGGCGAGCAGGAAATGGCCGGGGCGTCGGGCCGGTTCACCGGCGTCCTGTACCGACTGGCCAACGCGACGCCCGTGGATCTGTGGGTCAGCAACGGCGTGCTGGCAGGCTTGGAGACGCCGCCGCTGGCGGGAGCGGTGCTCCAACCGGACGGCCGGACGGCCGCCGACGGCTACAATCCCGCGTGGCTGACCTGCGCGGTGAACTTGGAGACGCTCGTCCGCCTGCAGCACGAGGTCGCCCGTTCGCAGAAGCGTTTCAACGACGCCACCGGGAGACGATTCTGGCTGGCGCTGACGCAGACGAAACCGCCGCTGGTGCCGAAGGAACAAGAGTCGCTGCTCGTTTGCCCTTCCAGCGGCGTCACGCCGGCCTTGGACGCCTGCACGTATCGCGGTCCGAAAGTGGACGTCAACAGGCTCGGACGGGAAGCCATCGTCGGCTGCGACGATCCCCTCAATCACCCGGACGGCATCCACGTCGTGACGCTTGGAGGCCAGGTTCGCTGGGTGAAGATCAACGCGCCGGACTACCAGCGATTCCTCGACATCACTCAGGAGTGAATATGAGTCAGCCCGCCGCTGACATCTCTTCGGATACGTTCTTCTCCAGCGGCCCCTGGACGGGCTATTACGTCTACGGCCACACTCCCGGTCGGCATCGCATGGATTTGGACCTGCGGTTCCTGAACGGCTTGATCGACGGAGCGGGAGTCGACGACATCGCTGCCTTCGTCATCCGCGGGCACTACGACGGCGAGAAGCTCGAGGTCCGGTGGCACAAGCGTTACGCGACACACGACGTCTTCTATCGCGGATTCCGGGAGGGACGCGGGATCTGGGGCACATGGGAGATCGGGCCGTTCGCGCGCGGCGGCTTCATGATCTGGCCGAAAGGAATCGGAGAAGGTGCGGAGGCGGTCGCGGAGGAGGAGGTCTCGCCGCCGATTCCCCTCACGCCAGAGGCACCGCCTTGCCCACCTCGAACGGCCTGCCTTCCTCGCGGCCGATGAGCGCGATCTCCTTCACCGGCCATCGAAGCGCCCGCCAGCCCTGTTGCAGATCCTGGATCACCGACGGCACGCGGGCCTGCCCGACGCTCAGATGAGGCACGAACCCGCCCGAATGTTGCGACACGTCGTCGCACTCCGGAAAACGCCTCTGCACCGCCGCCTGGAGTCTCTTCCACGGCTCCGCCGGCTGCGGATCCAGCCAAATCGTGTGCGTCCCCGGCCGATGGCGAAAGAACCGGAACATCTCCAGCGCCGCCTCGAAAGGGCCCACGCCGAGATCGCCCAACGCCTTCACCGCATCCTCGAACGTCTCCTTCGGTTGGAACGGATACAGCAACGTTACGTGCGGCATCCAGACGTCCACCTTACGATCGTGTTGACGCCGGATCGCCTGAATGGGCTCCCAGATCTCCTGCGGAGGAATGGCCACAACCGCCGTCATGTACGTTTTCATCATCGTCCTCATCGGCGAGCCCGCGCCTGCCGGCCCGGACCCGAACCCTTGACTTGCGCCGCCGACCCCAGGAAAATACCCCCCCTGTGAGCTTCGCCGCCTCCTCGGTCCAACGAACCCGGTTCCGCTGACGCGGGACTCGGCGGCGATCCGTCCATCATACGAAAGATTGCCCTAATCCGGTCCATTCACGAACAGAGGCAACGCTTCAACTGTGTGTCATCGATCTGGCCTGGGAGGTGAATAATCCCGACTAACCCGATCTATTCACGAACACAGGCAACGCTTCAACAATGTGTCGATGATCTCGCCTGGGACGTGAATAATCCCGGCTAAGAGCCCCGCTTCCGACACGGGGCTCGCGCTTTTTATCCGGAAGCTCCATGGAACTTAAGCCTGTCGTCCGAGAAATCCCCGCGGATCTGGAAACCCCCGTCTCGGCATTTCTCAAACTCAAGGGGCGCGGCGCGCGATTCCTGCTCGAATCCGTCGAGCAGGCGGAATCGCTGGGTCGCTATTCCTTTATCGGCATGGACCCGTTGAAGAGTTTGAAGATCCTGCCGAAGTACCTCCTGGTCGACGAACGCGGGCGCCAGGAGGTCATCGAGCTGGCCGGCCGTAACCCTCTGGAAATCGTGCGCGAACAGCTCGCCCCGCTCAAGCGCGCCGGCGATTGCGCCCTGCCCGGCCTCGTCGGCGGAGCCGTCGGCTACATCGCCTACGACTTCGTCCGCTTCCTCGAACGCCTCCCCGCGCGCCTCCCCGATCCCCTCGAACTCCCCCTCGCCAACTTCTACGTCACCGCGACGCTCGTCGCGTTCGATCACGTCAAGCACAAGATGCTCCTCGTCTCGATCGCGCCCAACGCGGAACAGGAGATCGACGAGATCCGCGCGGCTTTGCGCCGCCCGCTCGCTTACGATCCGGCCCCGCCTTCCAAGCAACGCGCCCGCTTCACGAGCGACATGACGCAGCCCCAATACGAAGCGGCCGTCGTCAAAGCCAAGGAGTACATCCGCCAAGGCGACATCTTCCAGGCGGTCCTCTCGCGCCGCGAATCCGCCGAAGTGCACGCCGACCCCTTCCAGGTATACCGCGCGCTGCGCATCCTCAACCCCTCGCCCTACATGTTCTTCCTCGACTACGGCGACTACCAGCTCGTCGGATCCTCTCCGGAAGTCCACGTCAAGCTCGCCGGCGGGAAGGCCCTCATCCGCCCCATCGCCGGCACGCGCCCGCGCGGCGCCGACGAGGCGACCGATCGCGCCCTGGAGCGCGAGCTCCTCTCCGACGAGAAGGAACGGGCGGAGCACACCATGCTCGTCGACCTCGCCCGCAACGACCTCGGCCGCTGCTGCGCCTACGGCACCGTGAAGTGCACCGAGCTCTTCTCGATCGAACGCTACTCGCACGTCATGCACATCGTCTCGCAGGCCGTCGGCACGCTCGCGCCGAACCGCGACCAGTACGATCTCCTGGCGGCGACCTTCCCCGCGGGCACCGTGACCGGAGCCCCCAAGATCCGCGCGATGGAGATCATCGAGGAGCTGGAGCCCGCGCGGCGCGGGCCCTACGCCGGAACCGTCGGCTATTTCTCGCTCTCCGGAGACGCCGACATGTGCATCACCATCCGCACGATCCTCTTCAAGGAACGGTCGGCTTACCTCCAGGCGGGCGCCGGAATCGTCGCCGACAGCATCCCCGCCGCGGAATGGCAGGAAACGGAGAACAAGATGGAAGCCTTGAAGCGCGCGATCTCGATGGCGGAGGAGGGACTATAGGGAGGCATGAACTTTTTTTCACGCGACCTCCATGACCCGTTAACGCGGCCAGGGGTAAGCTCGCGTCAGGCATCGCAGAGAGGTCCGCTATGAAGATCAGCCTGGCGACGAACTTCGACCCCGAGCTCATCCGCCGCGTTCAGGACTCCCCCGTCGACGAGCTCTTCGGGAAACTCTCCTCGGACGTCGCGGGAGGCGGCCGCGCCTCCTATCAGATCGAGGGCATCACGCGCCGGCGGGTGGCCGACCACGTGCGCGCCGCGCGCGCCGCCGGCATCCGGTTCAACTACCTCCTCAACGGCGCCTGCCTGGACAACCACGAGTTCACTCGAGCCGGCCAGAAGGAACTGCGGGCCCTGCTGGACTGGCTGACGAAAATCGGCGTGGAAGCCGTCACCGTCGGCTCACCGTTTCTGCTCAAGATCGTCAAGCAGTGCTACCCTCACTTCCGCACGCGCGTCTCCGTGTTCGCCTGCATCGACCACGTCCGCAAGGCCAAGATGTGGGAGGAGCTGGGCGCCGACTGCCTCATGCTGGACTCGCTGCTGGTCAACCGCGAATTCAAGCTGCTCAAGGCGATCCGCGCGGCGGTGAAATGCGACCTGGAACTGTTGGTCAACAACTCCTGCATGTCGTCCTGCGCGTATTCCCACTATCACATGAACACGCTGGCGCACGCCTCGCAGAGCCGCCACCACTCCCGCGGGTTCTTCATCGATTGGTGCTTCCTGCGCTGTACGATGATGAAGCTGACGGATCCGATCAACTACATCCGTTCCGAGTGGATCCGTCCCGAGGACCTTCATCTCTACGAATCGATGGGATACGACCGCATCAAGATCACGGAGCGCGGGGCGCCCACCGACGTCCTCGCGCGCCGTGTGAAAGCCTACACCGAGCGCCGCTACGACGGCAATCTCCTGGACCTCGTGCAGCCCTACGGATTCTCCGGCGCGGTCTCCGACGCGCGCGAGCAGCGGCGGACGTTCTGGTGGCGCTTCAAGCACCTGTTCCGCCCCTTCCTCGTCGATCTGCGGCGCCTGTGGAACGTGAAGAGGCTCGCGGAGGAACGCGGGATGCTCAAGCCCTTGAGCGGCCCCCCTCCCGTCGTCGTGGACAACCGCGCCCTGGACGGTTTCATGGACCGCTTCCAGGCGAAAGGCTGCAAGGACGTCGATTGCGAGTCGTGCCAGTACTGCCATCGCTGGGCGGAACGCGCCGTGCGCATCGAACCGCAGTATCGCGACCGCTGCGTCGGCCTGTATGATCAGGTCTTCGACGACATGCACTCGGGACGGATGTGGGGAATCGCATGAAACGCGTCTTGCTCATCGACAACTACGATTCGTTCACGTACAACCTCGCGCAGGTCCTGGGCGAATTCGGGTGCGACGTCCTCGTGCGGCGCAACGACGCCGTCACGCCCGAGGAGGCGGACCGCCTGGAGCCGCGGTTTCTCGTCGTCTCTCCCGGTCCCGGGCACCCCAGAGATTCGAGGGCTTCCCTCGACCTCATCCGGCACTACGTGGGGAAGATCCCCGTCCTGGGCGTCTGCCTCGGCCATCAGGCCATCGGCATGATCTACGGCGGAGAGATCGCCCTCGCGCCGCGCATGATGCACGGCAAGGTGTCCAAGATCTATCACGACGGCCAGGGCCTGTATCGCGGCCTCCCCAATCCGTTCGAGGCCACGCGCTATCACTCGCTCATCGTGCGCGAAGAAAACCTCCCCAAGAGCCTGCTCATCGCGGCGCACACGAGCGAAGGGGAGATCATGGGCCTGCGCCACAGAGATTTCGACGTCGAAGGGGTGCAGTTCCACCCCGAATCCGTTATGACAAGGGAAGGCAAGACCCTCCTGGGG
>JACPRB010000213.1 GCA_016190155.1 Planctomycetota bacterium | reverse complement strand
GCGCCCGGCGTGCGCTCCGAGGCACTTATGGACGACGCCGGGAGTTTGCGAGATGTTTTTGCCGACATGGGGGAGGTCGCGCCACCGGGGAGCGCAGAAGAAATCGCGGAGAAAGCGTTCCAGGTAACGCTGAGAGGTCCCGGCGCTCGGTTGACAATTCGTACCCGCGGCCTAGAATGATGGTGGCTGCGGAAGGAGAACTTCTTGCTCACCGGCCCCGGCACCGGCAGGCCCACGCCTTCGTCTCACCCGCAAGGAACGTCTCTGGAAGAGGTGCTCGGCCGCACGCCGGACTACGAGGTCGTCGCGCACAAGCACAACGGTTGGTTTGTCGTCACCGTGCGGGGACGGTACCTGGATCCGATGATCGAGGTCCTGCGCACGCGGGTCTTCAAGGAGTCGAAGCTGAGTTTGGCGATCGACCTGTCCAAGCTCGCGAACGTCGGGATGCCGCTGGCCCGCGAGATCTACTTCTTCTCGCAGCAACTCCGACAGCAGGGCGACCGCCGGGTCGTCCTTCTCAATCCGCCCGAGAAGATGCGGAGCCTGCTGGGGCTCATTTCCCCATCGGCCAAGATGATCACGTTCTCCACGGAGAACGAGTTGCCGGCCGACGTACGTACGTTGGAGAACATGGCCGAGCGGATGGAGACCGAATGCGTCGCCATCCGCAAGAGCATCACGACGAACGCGCTGTGGCAATTCGTCGATCGAGAGTCCTCATGGCTTTGCCCGTTCTGCGCGCAGATCATCGAGGACGTCAAGGTGGTGTCGCGCGTGAGCATCCCGCAGGCGGTGGTGGAGAAGGTCTACCGTCACATCCACCACGGCTGTTCCGTATACAATCCGGTTACGCCTCAATACCAACCGGTGGAGGCGCTGGAGAAGAAGATCCACGCCGTCAACGAACAGAAGTTCCGCGCGTCCAGCGCGCATGCGGAGAAGCTGGAGTCGACCGTCAAGCAGCTGCAGGACAAGGCGCAGTTCGCCGAATCGATGGAGCAGGGGCTGCGGGTCGCCGTGGACCGGCAGAGAAGGCTCTTGCCGGCGCGTCCGCCCGAGGTACAGGGATGCGAGATCGCCCTCGTGTACCGGCCGGCGCAGCGTGTCAGCGGCGACTTCTACGATTTCATGGAGCTGCCCGACGGCCGCATGGGCATTTCCATCGGCGACGTGGCCGGACACGGCATCGAGGCGGGCATCCTGATGGGGATGACGAAGAAGGTCATCAACATTCGGGCGCTGGACCTGGGCGATCCGGTGGCGGCGATGCGCAAGGCGAACGCGGACATCTACAAGGAGCTCGACCGGCAAACGTTCGTGACGGCGTTCCTGGCGTTCTACGATCCGCAGACGCGTCTGCTGTCGTACGCGCGCGCGGGGCACAATCCGCCGCTGCTGTTCAACAAGAAGCGCGAACCGAGGCATCGCAAGTTTGACGCGAGCGGGCTCATGCTGGGCATGTCGCTGGGAGCGGTGTTCGACCGCGCCATACGGGGCGAAAACGTCCAGCTGGAGTCCGGCGACGTCCTCTTTTTCTTCACGGACGGCCTGGAGGAGGCCAAGAACGAGAAGCAGCAGCTGTTCGGTCTGGATCGGGTCACGCCCATTCTCGAATCCGAGGTCGATCGGCCCGCGTCGTTCATTCTCGGCGCCGTCTCGTTCGCGCTGGATCGCTTCTGCGGCCAGTGCCCGCAGGAAGACGACATCACCGCGATTTGCGTGAAGATCCTGTGACGCGCCAGGGCGTGCAGGATTGGACCCGCGGGGTTTCGTCTTGTTATTGTCTGGGCAAGGGAGGTTCCTATGCGATTCATTTCTTGGACGCTGATCGCGGTCGTGATGGCGGGCTGCGGCGGACGGCGCCGGCCTGAGCCGTATCCCGTGGAGCCCGTCCGGTCGACGAATACGGAATTCGCCGTCGATCCGACGGTGTACGATGAGCCGCGGACGTCCGAGCTGGGTACCAACCGTACGCGGGGGATCGCCAAGACGATTGAGTGGCAGGAGATCGGCACCGAGCTGGGCACGACCTACTGCGCCGGCGCGGTCGTGGTCGATCAGATCCTGCGCGAGGACGCGCAGGACTTCTACGGCGTTCGCGTGCGGCTCAAGAACACCCGCAGCGAATCCCTTACGGTGGGATATCAGATCCGTTTCTACAGCGTCCAGGGAGAAGCCTTGATCGGGTTTCGCACGGATTGGCGCTCGGCGGTGGTCGAGCCGTTCGGCTACGAGACGGTGACCGACGCGTGCCGGCTGAAGGGGGCGGTCGGGTTCCGCCTCTTCGTGCGATTGGCGGGGACGGCGGAAGAGGGGTTGCCGGACGGCTTCGGGAAGAGGTAGGCGAACTTTCCGTCTTCATTCCGCCGGACGCTTCAGCAGCAGCGCGCGCTTGATCGACGCGGACGCGAACGCCCCATCGACGGCGTTCTCGTACAAGCGTGCGAAATGACGGCCCGTCAGCGCGAACGCCTTCGCGGCAAGCTTGTACTCGCGGGAGAGCGTGATTCGGCTGATCGCGGGATCATCCGTGTTGAGCGTGACGGCCGCTCCCATGGCCAGGAGGCGGGGCAGGGGATGGTCCTGGATCCGGCGCACCGAGCGGGTCTGCAGGTTGCTCGTCAGGCACATCTCAAGGGTCACGCGCTTCTCGATGATTTGGTCCAGGAGCTCGGGATCGTCGACGACGCGCACGCCGTGGCCGATCCTGCGGGCGTTCAGCCGCGTGATGGCCTCGCGGATGTTGGCGGCCGGGCCGGATTCTCCGGCGTGGACCGTCACCGGCAGATCGTGGCGGCGCGCGTAGTCGAACGCGCCGCGGTGGGGAGCGGCCGCTCGGCGTTCGTCGTTGGCGATGTCGAAGCCGACGACGCCTTGATCGCGAGCGTGCGCGGCGGCGCGGGCGGTGGCCATCGACGTAGAGGGCGGGTGGTCGCGCAAGGCGCACAGGATCAGGCCCCATCGCACGCCGAAATCCCGTCCGCCGCGCCTCAAGCCCGCCAAGGCGGCTTCGACGGAGGCTTCCAGAGGGAAACCGGGGCGCGCTTGCAGGATCGGCGCGAAGCGGGTTTCGAAATACACGACACCATCGCGCGCTTGGTCTTCACACAGTTCGTACGCAGCGCGTTCCATCGCTTCGGCGCTCTTGAGGACCGGCAGGAACACCTGGAAGCATCGCAGGAACTGCGCGAGGCTGCGGCAGCGCGACGAGACCGTGATGTGCTTCTGGAGGCGGCGGACCGATCGAGCCGGCAGACGCACCTTCGCCTTCTCCGCCAGGTCGAGGATCGTCTGCGGGCGCAGGGCGCCGTCGAGATGCAGGTGGAGGTCGATCTTGGGGAGAGCGAGGACGCTGAGGGGAGCAGAGGAATCTGAGGAAGAGAACCGAACACCAGAGGACGCAGAGGACCCAGAGAAGAGACCCATGGCCGTTCTTGAAGCCGGGCGTGAGTATAGCCGCCGGAGAACGAGGAGGGAAGCTCAGTGCTCGCGTTGGGATACTGGGGCACGGTTCAATTGGGGCTTGTGCGAGGAAACAGAGGGGAGCAGAGAACGCAGAGCCGCGGCCCAAAGCGCCGCAGAGGCCGCGGAGAAAGCGAAGAACGGAAAAGACGTCGCTCCCACCTATTGGTCGTTGCACAAATAGCTAAACTTCCGTACCCGAAGAAGGAAACCGCGGATTACACGGATTTTACGGATTGGAGGATCTGGAGCGCGAAATCCGCGGTTGCTCTTTAGCTGCCTGTGCAATGACCGATAGAAGTTGCATCGATCCGTCGAATTCTTTCATCGATCATCCCTCTTTGATATAAGGGCGCCGTCTTTCGACGGGGAGGCCTCCATGCGTTCCGTGGCGATGGGTTTGATCGTGCTGCTGGCGGGTTCGCAGGCGCAGCCCCAGGACAAGCCGGTCAAGGCCGGCATCGTCTTCGACGTCGGCGGCCTCGGCGACAAGAGCTTCAACGACGCCGCCTACCGCGGGCTCATGCGGGCCAAGGAGCAGCTCCATTCCGTCGGCGAGTACTACGAGCCGAAGGAGCCGGCGGATCGCGAGAGCGGCCTGCGGCGATTCGCCGGAGACCGGTTCGATCTCATCGTGGGCGTCGGGTTCATGTTCACCGACGACCTGCTCGCGTTGGCCGACGACTTCCCGCAGATCCGTTGGGCGTGCGTCGACATGACGATCAAGACGGGAAGGGACGGCAAGACCAGGCCTCTCCCGAAGAACCTCGTCGGGCTCAAGTTCCGGGAGGAGGAAGGGTCGTTCTTGGTCGGCGCTCTCGCGGGGCTGGTGACGAAGACGAACACGATCGGCTTCGTCGGCGGGATGAACGTCCCGCTCATCCACAAGTTCGAGGCCGGTTTCGCGGCGGGCGCCCGGCACGTCAATCCGAAGATCGAGGTGCTCGTCGGGTACGCGGGCGAGACGCCGGAGGCGTTCAAGGATGCCGCGAAGGGCAAGAGCCTCGCGCTGGGCATGTACGAGCGGGGCGCCGACATCATTTACCACGCCTCGGGCCAGACCGGTCGGGGCGTGTTCGAGGCGGCCAAGGAGAAGAACAAGCTCGCCATCGGCGTCGACTCCGACCAATACGAAGAGGCGCCCGGAAACGTGCTGACGAGCATGATCAAGAGAGTCGATGGGGTCGTCTACGACACGATCAAGGCCGTGCGGGAAGGACGGTTCGAGCCGGGCTACAAGATCTTCGGTCTCAAGGAGGACGGGGTCGGCTTCGTCTACGACGAGCGGAACAAGTCCCTGATTCCCGCGGACGTCTACGAGAAGGTCGTGTCGCTGCGGCAAGAGATCGTCGATGGCAGGATCCGGGTGCCCGACGGGAGATGACGACGGTGCGGCGATCCGCATGACGGGGATCACCAAGCGCTATCCCCGCGTGATCGCCAATCGCAACGTCTCGCTGGAAGCGGCTCGCGGAGAGGTCCACGCCGTCGTGGGCGAGAATGGCGCGGGCAAATCGACCCTCATGAAGATCTTGTATGGACTCGTGCGGGCCGACGAAGGCGCGATCGAGGTCCTGGGCCGCCGGTTGGTCGGTCACTCGCCGTCGCAGGCCATCGAGGCGGGCGTCGGCATGGTCTTCCAGCACTTCATGCTGATTCCGTCGCTGACCGTCGCGGAAAACGTCGTCTTGGGGATGGAGCCCACGCGCGCCCGGCTTTTCTATGACCGCGCCGCGGCCGTGACGCGCATCCGAGAGGTGTCGCGCCTCTATGGTCTGGACGTCGATCCCGAGGCGCGGGTGGAGAACTGCTCGGTGGGGGTGCAGCAGCGCGTCGAGATCCTCAAGGTGCTCGCGCGCGGCGGGCGCGTGATGATCCTCGACGAGCCGACCGCCGTCCTGACGCCGCAGGAGGTGGACGAACTCATCGCGGTCCTCCGCCGGCTCGCGAACCAGGGAAGGACGATCCTGCTGATCACGCACAAGCTGCGCGAAGTCATGGCCGCGTCCGACCGCGTGACGGTGATGCGTGCCGGCGAAGTCGTGGCGACGCTCCAGACGAGCCGGACGTCGGCCGGCGAGATCGCGCATCTCATGGTGGGGAGGGACATCGAGTCCCCGAAGCGTCCGCCCGCGCGTCCGGCGGGGCGGGTGGTCCTGGAGGTGCGGAACCTGCGCGCGATGTGCGATCGTGGCATGCCGGCGCTTCGGGATGTGTCGCTGGAGGTGCGCGAGGGCGAGATCGTCGGCGTAGCCGGCGTGGAGGGCAACGGCCAGACCGAGCTCGTGGAGTGCATCGCCGGGCTGCGACGGCCCGCGTCCGGGAGCGTGCGCGTGGACGGCGGGTTGGCGCACATTCCGGAGGACCGGCGCGAGCGGGGGATCGTGCCGGACTTCTCGTTCGAGGAGAACGCGATCCTC
>JACPRB010000215.1 GCA_016190155.1 Planctomycetota bacterium | reverse complement strand
TGGTCGAGGAGCGGCTTTCGATGCACGAGGATCAACGTGCTGCGGCGTCGCGCGGCCACGAGATACGCGCCCACCACGGTCTTCCCGACGCCGGGCGGGGCGACGAAAACGCCGATGTCATCGTGAAGCAGCGATTGCGCGGCCTGTTCCTGGATGGCGGTCAGCTGCCCCTTGAATTCCAGCTCAAGCCCCTCACCGTCTTGACGCTGATCGTCAACGCGCAGGGCGACACCGTGATCGGCGAGAAGCCCACGGAGATCGTCGAGGCATCCCCTGGGAACGGCGACGTGCTGCGGCAGATCTTCCGCGCAGGTGACCACGCGAGGTGTCAAGGCCGTCGAAAGGCGCATGGCCTGCTTCTTGTAAAACTCAGGACTCTGAAAGGCGGCCAGCCGCTTGATCTCGTTGACGAGCGGCGAGGGCAGCCCCGCCTTTTCTACGAAGACGCGCTGGGCGAGAACGGCGCGCACCTCGCTCGGCAGCGGATCGGCAATGCGGATCTTCTTCGATCGACCTGAAGGAGCACGTTTCCACGGAGCAGCCGCCTCCTCGTCGTCGAGATCGCTGAGGCCGACTCCGATGACCCTTCCATGCCGAACCGCCTCGTTCGCAATGGCCTCCACGGCGGTGGGGTCGATTCTCGACAGGGACGCCAGATAAGCCCATTGCTCTCGAAACGCTCTAAATCGATTGTCCACGAACACCGTGTTCTCGTGAAGGCGCGGCTCGTGCTGTAGCGGCAGCGCGATCAGGTTCCCGAATCCGCCACGCGGCATCGTGTCCTGATTGGGAAACAGCCGATCGTAGGAATCCATGCTCAGCTCGTGACGCCGAGCCATCGTCTCCGTGATGAGGGTGCAGCCCATCTGTCGAGCTGTCTTCGCGGGCAGCGGCGACGCGAAGAAAAACCAAACATGCGCGCCGTTGCCCGAGCGCGAGCGCTCCACAGCGGCTTGGATGCCGACCGAACGACAGGTTTCGATGAATGCCGCCACATCGTCTTGCCACGACGCCTTGTCGAAGTCGGCCGCCAGGAACCAGCAGGTCTCGTCCTTCAGGAGCGGGTAGACGCCGATCACATGCCGACCCTGTAGATGGTCGACGATGACCTGGTCGGCGACGGGAATGAAGGCTTGGTTCGGACACTCCCCGCACTTGACCTTCGGTTTCTCGCAGATTCCCCGGACCCATTCGTTCGAACAGGCCGGGGCGTACCCCTTCTTGCCGTTCTTCGCGTTGACCCACAGCTTCGGGAACACGTCGTCGCGCCCCCTGAAGAGCCGCCTGAAGAGAGCGACCTTTTCCGCTGGCGTCATCGGAGCCGGTGCCTGCGTGCAGGGCGGCGCTGCGACCTGTGACTCCGGAACCGCGTTGGCCGAATGGAGTTGAATCTTCAGCGCGTCGAGTCGATTCCGAGCTTCCGATTGCCGCCGCTCCAATTCCGCAAGCAAGCTCTCCTGCTTGGCGACGGCGTCACGGATCGCATCCTGCTCCGACAAGGGTCTCCTCCCATTGTCACCGCACTACTATCAGGCCCCATAGGGACGTTCAAGCACTATCGGACGGCGCAGACGGTCAGGCCGCCCGGGCGCGGATCAGCCCTTCAGGTACTCGTCGCGCAGTTCCTTGAAGAAGATCGTCTCAACTTGGCTGGCGGGAAAGATCTCGGCAAGAGTGTGCTGGTAGTAGCCGCTCAAGCCCTTGAAGATCGGCAGGGCGTAGAAATTGCCGGAGGTGACCTCGGCCTCCAACTGGCCCTTGCTGGAGGGGCTGATGATGTAGATCTGCAAGCCATGCTTTTCGACACCATCCAAGAGGACCTTATTGATGTGCTCGTCCTTGAAGCCGTAGCCGATGACGAGGAGCTTCTTCCTGCCTTGGGCGATCACTTCTTTGAAGAACTGGAAATTCCACCGAAGGAGCGCGTCATCATTGATCAGCGTTGTCTTGTCCGTACCGATCACAAGCCCGGCAGGACCGTTGCCGCGCGTCCACCCAAACGAGCCGTGCAGCTTGATGTAGATGATCCCGTTCCGGTTCTTGAGATCATCCACGCAGATCGCCTCTGTATCCCCGTCCCTGATCCGCACGAATTTCAGAGGCGTCAGTTCTTCTTGGGGCTTGTCGATGATGTCGATTTCAGGCACCCCGGGAGTGAGGAACTGGAACATTCTCTCCAACTTCACGTCCTGGTTCGTGGTAAAAGCGACTCCCTTGGGGCCGTTCTTGTTGCCGAACCAGCACAGCAGATCCATGACCCCGTGGATGTTGAGGTTTCCTTGGGGCACGCGGGTCGCCTCGTCCAGAACGTGGTAAGCGTGATAGATGGCGTCGTGGAGGCGCTTCTTGTCCTCGGGCGAAGCACCCGTGTCCTTCATCACCCCTGAGTAGACCGACTCGTAGTTGCTGTCCGCTTGGAGTTTCGGTCGGAGGTACGGCGACTGCTGTACGAGCTTGTTGCCGACGATCCTCGGCCACATCTCGTTTCCGAGAAGACCGCCGAAGTTCTTCGTGAACCCCGCGCCCGTCAACAAGACGAACTCGCTCAGTTGAACAGGAATCACTATGTCCGCCTCTTGCTATCCGCGTTGATCTCTCGCTGCGCATCGCCCAACGCTTTCAGGACCTCTGCGAAGGGTGGAGGGGACTTCAGAAACATTGGTTCCATCTTGGCATAGTCGCGCTGCAGTTCCGCCTCGCGTCCTGCGGACGGAGACAGCTTGAGCGTGCCCGGCTTGGCCGTCTCGTAGTGGGACCACCCCGACGCGAAGAACCGCGACTTGAAGATCGCCACCTGATCCAGCAGATCCAGACGCTTGAGCGCGGCATCCTTCGCCGAATGCCTCCACAGCGCCGCGAAGTCGGAGTAGTGCCGTGAGAACCGGTCGGGGATCGGCCTCTCGGCTGGCCGGTGGTACTCGACGTGGAGAATCGTAGCCTTCTCCCAGAACGTCCGCTCGACTTCCAAGGCGACCACCTGCTCGGTTTCGTCCTTGAACGCTGGGATGACATCAGCCAGCATCGGCTTCACCGCGCGAGTGCCGGTGGGTTGCTGGTCGGTGAGCGATCCGAATTCCAGCTTCACGGCGGGCTCGATGTACCCGCGCTCCGGCGGGAGACTGGATGGATACTCGAAGAGCAGCACCGGCGAGTGAGTTCGCGCATCTTCCCGGTACACGAACCAGGCGTGGATCCCGGCGTGGGCGCCCAGCAGCTCGCGTACGGTCTTCTCGAGTTGCGGTCGGAATCGCCCCGCGACGAACTTGGCGCACGCGACTTGCAGGTTCTCGAACAGCTTCGCTCGCTTGCCTTTCGACGACTCGTTATCGAGCGTCGATTCTGTAAACCCGAGAATCTTCGGAGACACCGACAGGTCGATGTCCTCGGAGAAGCGATCAATCACGCCGAAGACCTTGGAGAGCGTCGTCCCTCCCTTGAACACGATGTTCCGCGCCAGCTCGGCGTCCTGGAAGATTCGACCGAGCAGCCAGCAAACCCAGTAGTCCTTCTCAACGATCACCGGTAGAACGCCCAGGCGGGCGGCACCTTCCTCAACCGCCGCTCGGCGTTTGTCTTCCGGCAACCGCGCGAACGAACTCATGCTTGCCTCTCATCGCCCGCGATTGCGCGCAGGAACGGATGCATCCACGCGGGCGCAAGACGAAAGTCGGCGAGCAACTCCTTGCGATCCTTGTCCGTGAGGAGCTGGCGCAGATGGGCGATGCGCTCGCTGGAGACATGGGCTCGCCCCAGATATCGCAGCGCTTGAATGACCAATCCAGACGTCCGGCCGGCCGTGGCCATGTTGCGAGGCGTGGTCCGCTTCAGGATGATCTCCCTTCGGCCCACCTTGATCCTGCGCGATGCCCCGTCAGTCAAGAAGACGGCCTTCATCGGAACCTGCTCCGAAAGCCGCAGCAGGTTCGCGGCGTATGCGCCCGCGGGTTGGAGTCGCAGTCTGTCCTTGCTCGCCAGCGCCTTGGCAATGGCGTCGATGGACGGCGACATCTGACCTAGGGAGGGGTCTGATTTCGGGTAGTCGTAAAGCCCGTGGGCCAGCCGCCGGATGACCCCCTTCTTGACCAGCCTGTGAAGCGCGACGTCCACAGCCCGCCGACTTCCCAGATCCAGAAAGCTGGAGGGAACGAACAGAGCGCCCCGCCCAAGCCCTCGGATTCTATGGACGATTCTTTGGTCCACGCTTTCATGTGTCCTTGCCACGATGCTCATGTAAGAAAAACTATCATGTTTTTCTTACAAGATCAAGAGTCTCAGGGACCTGGGCGCACAGGTTGTTACAAGAAGTACCCCACTTTTTGTAACAGTAGGCGTCCTCTCGCGGTCACGCCGCCGGTCCAAGATAGCACGCCGCCTGGTCGGTCCGGTGTCGACTGTGACCGAGGCGCTCGACGGCCGCAGCCCGAGCCTGCATTCGCGCCTCCGCAGGCGGGGCGCCGGCCGCGATGAGCCGTGCGTACTCCGCGCGATAGAACTCCTGCGTTGAGAGCCACCGCAGCCCGTGCGTGCCAGTCGCGCGACCGCCGGCGGCCAGAACGGCCCGGCGCCAAGCCGAGTGGTAGGCGCGCTGCTCGATCTTGATCTGGCCCGCCGAGTCCAAGTGGGTGGCGATGGCGGCGTAGAGATCGGCTGACACGGGCACCAGAACTCGGCGGCCACCTTTCCCGTTCAGCTCGATTTGGCTGCCATCCTTCAGGCAGTCCTTCGTCAGCCGCTCGGTCACCGAAACGCTCCGGCCCGCCGTCTCCAGTTGGAGCCGCGCGGCCAAGTAGTAGCCGCGGGGCTGGCCCGTTCGCGCAGTGTGCACCTGGTCCCACACGCGCAGGACCTCGATGGCCCTGTTCACGACCTCGGGCGCCGGAGTCAGCCGCTCCGGCTTCTTCAGCGCACCCTCGCGCGCCAAGTCGCGGATGCGACCGGCCCACTTGCGGGAGAGTGCCGTGAAGCTCTCGGTCTTTCCGATCAGGGCCCCCAGCTTCGCCAAGTGCGAGCACCGCGCCTCCAGCGTGCTCGCCGCCAGACCGCGCGCGATCCCGTCCTCGATGAACGCCTTGAACTCGTGACGGCCCAGGTCCTCCAGCCGCTCGACGCCAAACTTCTCGTGCGCGAACTCGACGAAACTCTTCAGCGTCTCCTCGACCGCGCGCTTCGTGCTGCCGGTGAAGATCAGGTTGCGGATGTGGCGATTGGCGTCTCCGCTCTCCCTGATGCCCCGGACCTTCAACTCGTGCTTGGTCGCGCCGCCCTCGCGCAGCGCGAACCACCGTTGCTGCGCGTTCCA
>JACPRB010000211.1 GCA_016190155.1 Planctomycetota bacterium | reverse complement strand
CTTGTACACACCGCCCGTCAAGCCACCCAAGCACGAGGTACCTGAAGCCCGTTGCCTAACCGCAAGGAGGGCGCGGTCCAAGGTAAAGCGTGTGAGGAGGGCTAAGTCGTAACAAGGTAGCCGTAGGGGAATCTGCGGCTGGATCACCTCCTTTCTAAGGACCCTTCTTCTTCGGAAGAACGGACACTTGAGGAAGGATATCCACCCAGACTCTATGTTCCGTAGAGTGGGTCTTTATCCTCGCACTCAGGATCTTCGGATCCAGGGGCCTTTTGCCATTTTTTATTTTAAACCGCCCGCGCCCAGCGCGGCCGCCGAAACGGCCGCAATCGCAGGCCACGCAGAAAACCAACCGCTGCAGCAGACTTCTCCCTCCTTGTATGCAAACGGACCGGCGAGAATCGCATATAAGAGGTAGGGGACACGACTACGAAAGGAGGTCTTCTGCGGGCCTCAGGGTCCGCGATCCCACCCCGGGCCTTTTACGGACCGAATATTTCAATTTTGGAAGAACTAGCGTCGTCCAATAAGACGGTGTTCCGCGGCGGGTCTCCTTGTGGAAGTTGGGTTGGGAGGGCGCCATGCGTATTCTGCGCGCTCGTCGCCGCACCGGCGCTGTTCTTGTGGTCATGTTGGGCGTGTTGTTCATCCTCTCGCTGCTCGCCGTCACCTTCGCCCAGGTGAGCGCCCTCGATCGCAGCGTCGCCTCCAGCTATCTCGACGAAGTCCGCGCCCGCCTCGTCGCCCGCGGAGGCATCGAATGGGCCCTCGCCCAGGTCTCCGCCTCCGCCGATCGAGGCGTCTTCTTCGAGCCCGCCATGCAGTACTGGGGGTCCAACGCCTCCGAGTCCGGCTCTCCGGACTGGTCCACCCCCCTCGAACTCGCGCTCAACCCCTCGTTCGCCTGGGAAAATGAGTCTCCACAGAATCCAGGCGACGCCGACGTCTCTCCCCTCCCCTTCTCCATCGACGGCCGATCGATCGGCATCTCGCGCCCCATGGCCGGCGGCACCTACGCCCACAACGCGGACGTCTTCCGCTTGCGTCTCATCGACGCCAACAGCCTCATCCATCTCAACGACGGACTCGAACACGGCCCCACGGGAAACGTCTCCCGCAACCTCCGACGCATCCTCAACGTCCTCGGATCCATCGTCGGAATCCGAAGCACCGACGCGGGAGATCGCATCATCGCGGCACGCCCCTCCACGGGCTATCGCTCCAAGACCGAGCTCCTACCCGTCCTGGGTCCCGACGACTACCAGCGAATCCGACCGTTCGTCGCCGCCACCGCCTGGACCGATCCCGATGCCGTCAACCCCGTTCCCCTCTCTCAGGAAACCCTCTCGGCGTATCCCGTCCCCTACAACGAACAGATCGGCCTCTATCGCTACGGACGTTCCTCCAGCTCATCCGGCGCCGCGATCAAGAGCTCCCCGTTGCGTTGGGCGCCCGAATTCGCCGGCCCCACCGGCACCGCCCACGCCGTCATGGCGCTGGACGAGCTCAACGCCCAGTGGATCGAACGCGCCCGTCGCGCTCCCGTCAACATCAACCTCGCCCCCAAGCCGATCCTCGCCGCCCTCATTTCGGGCCTGCGCGGCTGGTTCATGGTCGAACGCCGTAAGTCCAACCCCGGCCAGGGCATGTACACCTTCCTCTTCCACACGCGCTACGACAACACGCCCGCCGGCAAGCGCGGGGACGAGATCGGCTACCTCTACTCCACGCGCGAATTCCTCGCCCCAGGATCGACGGGCGACGGCATACCCGCCGAACACGTCGCCGACGAGATCGTCGCTTGCAGGCACCGCCGACCGTCGCCCCATCTGCCGGGCCTGCATTACGCCAACGTCTGGTACGGCGGTCCCTTCCGCGCCTGGCGCCAGTTCAACGCCTTCTGCGACGGCCTGGCCGCCGGAGGCCTTCTGGTCGACAACCGCCCCATCTTCTACGACTTCACCGCCGCCGGATCTTCCGACTGGTGGGGCGACTCGAGCAACGGCGGCGCGGGCCCCGACACCCTCATCGATTCCGAGATCCAGCGACGCTTCGCCGCCCAGGCCATGGCCGACGTTCTCAAGGCCAACTTCAATCCCAACTGCACGCTCAACGAGCTCAACCCCGACGCCAACCTCTACACCATCGTCGACAAGACCGATCTCATCGTGAACTCCACCGAGTTCTGCTTCACGCCCATGGGCGTCTTCGAGATCGAGAGCGAAGGTCTCATCCTGCGCACCCCGAACGCCCAGGACCTTCTCGTCCTGCGCGCCGCCGAGATCGTCGCCCGCAAGAAGATCGTCTGCGTGGCCAAGGCCTACGACGTCGTCCGCGAGACCACGCAAGCGGACTTCTACCAGGGAGAGCGACAGGCGCGTCCCCCCGGAAGCCCGATGACCGACACCAACACGGGCCTCGAATTGGGTCCCGAACCCGACAGCGGCCCTGCGCCCGGCCAATGCCGCTGGAGCGGCTGGATACAACTGGCCACAATCGGCGGACCCTGGAAGAACGCTTCTCAGAAGCACGTCCCGCTCGCGGTCGAGTCCACCCCGATCGGTTCCAGCGCCGGATGCGGCCTCATGGCCGGCATGCACGCCCATTTCGGACTCGACCACCGCCTCCATCACCACGCCGACGGCAAACGGGATCCGATCAGCGTCTCTCCCCTCTGCCGCAACAATCCCGATCGGACGGAGACGGCGGCCGGGCCGTACGGGCCCACCGTAGGAGCGCCCGGCACCTATCGCCTGGCCCGCGATTGGAGCCTGTCGAGCCTCCCGGCCGCGCCGCACTTTCGCGCCGCGAGCGATCTTCGCGTCGACGGCGCCTACGTCGAACGCGACAGCGCCCTCATGTACTTGCCCAGCACCGGCGTGCTCGGTTCCGCGGGCACCGTGGCCCTGTGGATCAAGCCTTCCTACTTCCCCGAGATGGCCGGCAAGCCCCGCACTTACTTCTCCGTCGACACTCTCAAGAACGAAACGTCCCAGGTTTGGCAGATCATCAATGGGCTCTGGTTCTTCGCCAGCGCGGACGCGCCCGCGTTCGCTCCGTCGCCGAACGAGGGCCGCCTGCCCATCTACGCCTCGGGACCTTGGCGACCCGCCAGCATCGTCGGCGGCTATTCGACGTGGTCGGACTGGGGCGGCGGCGTCGGGCAGGAGACGGACACGCTCAATCACGCCGGTCATGCTCACCGCTCCAGGCCGAGCCTCTTGCGCCACCATGCCTGGACGCACGTGACCTATATGTGGGATATGCCCCGCCAGCGCGCGGTGGTGTGGATCAACGGGGAGCCTCAGGCGAACACGGAATCGATCTTCGTCCATCCGGGTCCGATCGGCGCCGACGATTATCTGACACCCGGCAATCTCATCCGCCTCGGCGAGCCGTCCCTCACGATGCAGACGTCGCAGTTCTGGTTCTTCAACAACCAGGCGATTTCGCGCAACTGGGCGGCCGATGCCACGATCGACGAGTTCTTCCTCTGGAAAGGAAATCAGCTCGATCGAAGCCAGGAACTCTTCGCCCAGGGACGGTATCATTGCCCTATGGCCGTTCCCGCGGTCTTCACGTCCAGGCGGATCACGTTTCCGACGTCGCGACGAGAGCTGCCGCCGCCTTCGACCGCGGCTCTGCCTTCCGGCATGAGCGGTACGCCGCCTACGGGAACCTCGTTGTCGAGCCCTCAAATACGCATCCTGGCCGCCGCATGGACGTGGTACCCGGAATCCGTTTCCTGGACGGGGCAGCCGCAGATCCACGACTTCTTCTCCGACAAGGAACTGCTCGCCTCCGTCGAGATGCGCTTCGTCCGGAACAACTTCGAGTTGCCCGCCATCCTCTCCGACGACGGCGGATCCGCCGTTCCGGATCTGATCCTCGATCCCTCGGACTCCTTCGCCTACCGTCTCTCCGTCCGCCTCCGGAACGCGTCGCCCCAGACGATCCTCCTGGCCGGCCCCGTCATCGACGACGTCACGATCTACGCGTCCTCCTCCCTGGAGTACCTGGCCTACGAACTGGTGGAGACTTCGCTGTGATCACGTTCTGCGCGCTGTTGATCCTCGGCCAAGAACCTGCTTTCACGGCACGGCCGGGCCAAGCCACGGACAAGACCTGGACCGTGGCGGGAACCGCGTCGCTTCCGGACGATTCCTCCCTGGCCGTCTCCCTGCAACGCATCGAGCGTGTCTGGGACGCGAAGCTCGGCAAGTTCATCGAAGTCTCCTCCAATGAGATCCGCCGCCGCGGGACCACCGGCGTGCGTAACGGCGCGTTCTCCGCCGTCGTCAAGTCCGGTCCCGCCGGCCTCTACCACATCTCCCTCATTCTCGACGAGCGGTCCCTCTACACGCGCCGCGCTCCGTTCGGCCACGTCCCTTCCCTCTTGCTCTCCTCCGCCCACTCCGCGCGCAGCTTCGCCAGACTCGCCGATCAAGCCGAGCGGTATCTGCAAGAGCTGCAGCGCGTCTCCTCCGCGCCCGAGGGACCCGCGCCGGGCGCCTTCGCCGATTTCCAGCGTCGCCTCTCCAGGGACGAGAACCTCCTCACGGAGGCGGCTCGATCTTCCGACCTCACCGCTACGGCGCATAGACTGCGCGATATCTACTACGAACTTCGCAACGCCCAGATCTGGTCCGGCACGCGGCCGAAGGGACCCGGCGGCAACGACCCGTCCGGCACGGAAGGGGGCTTCTTCCTGGACCCGAATCTCACACAGGAAGAGCTTCAGAAGTCGATCCTGTCGGTCGTGACGATCCTGTCGTCCGAGGTCAAGGTCTCGATCGCGACCCTGCTGGAGGAGCTCCTCGCGCTGGCGCCCGCCGACGTCCCGGCGGCCGTCAAGGAAGCCGTCAAGCTCGCCCGCGAGGCGCCGCAACCCGACGAGACCTTCATCAAGGCTCTGGAGGCCGAGGATCACCAGGCTCTGCAGGCCGTCCGGGCGTCTTTGGTAAAGAAGTAAACCATGGGAGCCGGAACGGCCCTTCCCCGAAATCCCTAGAACGCCTCCCCGCCCGCGACCAATAGATGTTAGGGCAGGCGGCGCGAGCAGGGCGAACCCTCCACCCCGAGATACTGGCTTGGGGTCCAGCTCGTGGCGGAGGGCCGGCACCCGACTCGCGCCGTGATTGTGGGAGGGCGCCATGGAAAGGTCGTGGGCTCGTCGCCGCGCCGGCGCGGTCTTGGTGGTCATCCTGGGGGTCCTGTTCATCCTTTCACTGCTGGCCGTGACGTTCGCCCAGGTGAACGCCCTCGACCGCAGCGTCGCCTGCAGCTACCTCGACGACGTCCGCGCCCGCCTCGTCGCCCGCGCCGGCGTCGAATGGGCCCTCGCCCAGGTTTCCGCCTCCGCCGACCGCGGCCTCTTCTTCGAGCCCGCCATGCAGTACTGGGGATCCGATGTCTCGGAATCCGGCTCCCCGGATTGGTCCACTCCGCTGGAACTCGCGTCTAACCCGGATAATTCACGAAAGCAGGACCTTCTGGTACGCGAATTGCTTTAAACGGCCCTCAGTGCACGATTTCCGCCACTTTGACAGGAGGGCCCTGTGGGGAGACAGAAACGACAGTCTGTGT
>JACPRB010000212.1 GCA_016190155.1 Planctomycetota bacterium | reverse complement strand
TCAAGAAAACGGCTCTGCGTTCTCTCCGTACCCTCTGCGCGCTCTGCGGTCGGTCTTTCGGAGTAAATCGTGGGATCTACCGGGGAGACCGCACGGACGCCCTGCACAGGAGGGGAGGGTCAGCTCCGGCTGGCGGGACCGGAGCCGCGGATCGGCGTCCGTGCGTTTCTCCCTAAGATTGCTCAGGCGGTGCCGAATCGCCGGGCGATCGTGCCCCGGGCGAGTCGGGCGGACTTCTGCAGGGTTTCCCTGGACTCGACGTCGAGTTCGTGCAGCCGCCCGCAGACGAAGAAATCGAAGTCCATCAGCGAAGATCGTTGCACGCTGGTGACCTCCACTTCCTGCAGCTCGGCCTCGGAGGCGAGCTTGCAGTAGCATAGGAACCGGCGACCGACGAACTGGCGCTGGAGATCGAAGAACGTCGTGGTGAATCTGCGACCGCCCAGGTTGCGCGCCGAAGGCCGTCCGGCTTCCCGCAGGTGGGCGGTGAAACCCGCCTCCGCGAGCTTGGCCATGGCTCCCTCGTATTCCACGCTGCCGTCCCACAGCCAAACGTCGCACGATCTTCCGGGAGCGCTGTCCATGGCGGATCCTCCGTTCGCTCGTTAGCCCATCATTCATGGGTATACCACATACACCATGAAGGTCAAGGGCCGACGCGCGTCAAACCGGCGCTCGCTACCCCAAGCCGCGCAGCGTCTGGCGCGGATCCTGCACGGAGGCGATCTGAACGCCCAAACGCTCCCCCACACAAACCGCCGCCCCCTCCGCGAAGCGCCTTCCGCCGACCTCCAACGTCACCGCCCCGCCGGCCCTCAGCGGAAACGTCAACACGCTCCCCGACCGCAGATTCGCCACTTCCGCCAGCGCCAGCACCCGCTCCGCCACCACCCCCCGCACCTCCACGGGCGCCGCCAGCACGGCCTTCCCCTCCGGCGCCCGCGCCCGATCCGCCGGCTTCCGCCGCAGGCGCCGCGAGCCCGGCTGCAGCCATCGTTGCGCCCCCGGCTCATCAAGCCACTCCCCCACGAGCACCGCGCGCCTGCCCCGCAAACGCCCCACCCGTCCCGCCAGCTTCGAAACCCCGCCGATCTCCACCAGCACCGGCGTCTCCTCCGTCTGCCCGCTGACCAGGACATCCCCCGGCGACAACGCCTGAAGGTCCCGCAGCAGGATCGACTCCGCCGGCAACCGAACCGCCACCGGCACATCCGCATGCAACACCGCCGCGACCGCCGTCGAGCCCGCCTTCGCTCCCGATGCCGTCTGCCGCTCCACCAGGCGTTCCGCCAACGACGAAGGGAGGCACACGTTGACTCCGCCGCGGCGACCCTCGCTCTCGACGAGAAAGCCGATCTGCACCAGCGTCTCGTCCGGCAGGAGCCCGCCCACCGCGCGCACGCTCGTCTCGCGCGCCCGCACCTTGAGGTGCGCCACCATGATGCCCCCCCAACACCGCCCGAGCCGCTCCAACAACCGCTCCATCACTCGATCGAGCAACGGCCAGTCCATCTCGCGCAGAGACCGGCTCGGAGGCGGCGCGATCGGCCCGCCGGCCCCCAACATCCGCTCCACCACCGGAAACGCAACCAAGGGATCGATCTCCAGCAGCAGCGACGTCTCCCCCGGCTCCACCGCCGCCACCGCCACCGCTGTGGGCGACGCCACCGCGTCGGCGAACTCCGCCAGCGTCACCTGCTCCACTCCCGCCAGCTGCACCTCGACCGGCGTACGCAAGATGGGCGCCAGGAGATCCCGCATCGCCTGCGCCAGCGGCTCGTGGATCGTCTGGATGACCCTCAGCTCGCGGCGCGAAAGTCGCTGCGGCCGGCGGAAATCGAGCGGCGTGACCGTCCCCGAGGGCCCCGGCTTGCCGCCCGACGGCAGCTCGCCCGCATTGATCGCCCTCAACAAGGCGTCGATTTCCTGTCTCGACAGAATGCGTTCGCTCTCAGACATGATGATAGACCGTCGCGTTCACCTCGTCCTCGACCGACGGGATCAACGTGCCCCCCTTCCCGGCGTCTTGCCTCGACGCTCCTGCTTCTTGGGCTCCACGATCCTCTCGCCGGACTCGGCATGGCGCATGCACCGAAGCGCCTGTTCAATATACATCGGATCGTTCTCCAGCGCGTCCAATTCGGCCTTGAGCCGTACCCGTTCGCTGTTGCGGCGGTCCAGCTCGCTTTCCTCCGAGGATATCTTGCGAAACAGCTCTGCATTCGCTGAATGTGCATCTACGGCCCGCCAGGTCAAGGCGGCCGACAGCACCAGAGCCGCCGTGGCCCACATCATGAAACCCAACTTCCGGCCCAAGGTCATCCTTCTCGCTCCCTGCGCCCCGGGGGGCGGCCTTGACACTTTTGTCGCCTCCGTGCTAGAGTACCCTGTCCGGGGACATTTATCGACCGCCGGGAGACCAAACCTTGATATTCCTCTTCCTCACTCCTTGGGGGCAGAGAGAGATGCTGGTGTCTAGTTTCCTGTGCCTGGCCCTCGGCGTCGGCGCTTGGACCCTGCACCCGGCCGCCACCCTTGCCCCTGCCCTCGTCCTGCTGGGGATCCTCGCCTTCTTTCGCGACCCCAAGCGCGCCGTCCCCGATCACCCCGGCGTGCTCGTGTCCCCGGCCGACGGCACGGTGACGGAAATCAGCGCCCTCCCGCGCGCCGATCTCATCGAGGAACCTTCGCTGCGCATCGGCATCTTTCTCTCCATGCTCGACGTCCATATCAATCGCGCTCCCTGCGAGGGCATCGTAAAGGCGGTGCGTCATTCGCCGGCGACCCCGCGAACGAAAGAGACCCATTCCATCCTGTTCGAACATCCCGGCGGCGCCGTCGTCGTCCGGCGAATCGCCGGGCACATCGGGCGGCGGATCGTCGCCGCGGTTCGGGAGAACGAACGCCTGGAACGCGGACAGCGCTTCGGAATGATCAAGTTCGGATCCCGCACCGAGCTCTACATTCCACAGCGGCTTCTGGCCGAAGTAACCGTAAGACTCGGTGATAAAGTCATCGGGGGGGAGAGCATCCTTGCACGAACCCGGTAGAACCCGCTTCAGGTTCTGGCGATTCCGCCGCCGTCGGGTCCGCACGGTCGCCATCCTGCCGACGCTGCTGACTCTGGCCAACGGGGTCTGCGGATTCCTGGCCTTGCTGGAGATCTCCAAAGGCCACTTCGACCGGGCGGGATACCTGATCCTCGTCGCGATGGTGTTCGACGCCCTCGACGGCAAGGTCGCGCGCCTGACCCGGACCGCCACCAACTTCGGCGCCCAGATGGATTCCCTGTGCGATCTGATCACGTTCGGAGTGGCCCCCGGATTCCTCGTCTACGCGATCAACTACGATTCGGACCCCGCGAAGATGCTGCTCCCGGAGCGCGTCCTGCTGGTGGTGTGCGTCTTCTACGCGATGTGCGCCCTCCTGCGCCTGGCGCGCTTCAACGTGGAAACGACCCCCGACGACGCGTCGCACCTGTCCTTCTCGGGCTTGCCCTCTCCGGCGGCGGCCGGCACCATCGCGTCGGCCGTGATCCCGTGGAACGCCTTCCCGGACTGGCCGCTCATCGAAGCCGCGGCGAACCTCGTGGCTCGAGGCCTGCCCTTCGTGGCGTTCTTGCTGGGCATCCTCATGGTCTCGCGCATCCGGTACGCGCACCTCGTCAATCAGCTCTTCCGGGGATATCGCCCGTTCGTCCGGCTGGTGGAGCTGGCCATCGTGGTGTTGCTGGTGGTCATCTTCCACGAGATCGCGATCTTCCTGGCGTTCGCCGGATACGCGCTGACGGGCCCCCTCTTGTGGGCGCGCTGGCGCCTCTTCCCGAAGTCCGTGCCCGCCCCGGTCCAGGCGGCGGATCCCCCGCAGGATACGTCCTTCTTCTAGATGCGACCTGTGCGCGCCTACATTGGAGTGGGGTCGAACTTGGGGGATCGTCTCGCCGCGATCCGGCAGGCCGTCCGGCTCCTGGACCGAGTCCCCGGCGTGCGGGTCCTGCGGCGATCGAAGCTGCGCGAGACCTCTCCGGTGAACGCGGGCGGATCGGACTACCTCAACGGAGTCGTCGAGATTCGCTGCACGATGCCCCCCCGGGACCTGCTGGGCGCGCTGCTGGACATCGAGCGGCGCCTGGGCCGGACGCGCCCATACCGCGGCGCGCCCCGCACGATCGATCTCGATCTGCTCTTGTACGGGAACCGGCGGATGCGATCGCGCGAGCTCGTCGTGCCCCACCCGCGCTTGGCCTCGCGGAGATTCGTCTTGGAGCCGCTCGCGGAGTTGCGGCCGTATCTGCGCATGCCCGGGCGCCGGCGCACCATCCGCGGCCTTCTTGCTGAGGTGAAAGAATGACCGTCCTCGTCGAAACGATCAAAGAAGTGCGGGAGTACGTCCGCAACTGGCGCAAGGAAGGCAAGAAGGTCGGCTTCGTGCCGACCATGGGCGCCTTCCACGCGGGCCATTTGAGCCTCATGGCCCAGGCGCGAAAAGACTGCGGCGCGGTCATCGTCAGCATCTTCGTCAATCCGCTGCAATTCGCCGCCGGCGAGGATTACGACCGCTATCCCCGCCAGCTCCCGCGAGATCTGAAGATGGCGGAGGCCGAGAAGGCGGACATCGTCTTCTCCCCTTCCGTCGCCGAGATGTACCCCAAGGGCTTCGCCACGCACGTCATCCAAGACAAGAACGGCCTGCCGTCCAAGCTGTGCGGCCAGTTCCGCCCCGATCACTTCACCGGCGTGATGACGGTGGTCGCCAAGCTGTTCAACATCGTGCGGCCCGACCTGGCCTACTTCGGCCAGAAGGATTACCAGCAATTCCTCATCATCCGCCGAATGGCGACGGACCTGAACATGGACGTGGAAACCCGGCTCATGCCGACCGTCCGGGAGGACGACGGCCTGGCGATGAGCTCGCGGAACATCTACCTGGGTCCCAAACAGCGCAAGGACGCGACGGGCCTTCATCGCGCCCTCAAGCGCGCCGAAGAGATGGTCAATTCCGGCGAGAGCAGCGCCGCCACCGTCGTCGGCGAGATCCGCCGCGTCATCAACCGCGTCAAGGGCGCCCGCATCGATTACATCGCCATCGTCAACGCGGAGACGCTCGAACCCGTCAAGGAGATCAAGGGCAAGACGCTCGTCGCCTTGGCGGTGCGCATCGGCAAGGCACGCTTGATCGACAACGTTCTGGTGTAGGACCATGCCGCCCGGAGTCGCCCGCGTCCACTGCCCCGCGAAGGTGAACCTGTTCCTGGAAGTCCTCGGCCGGCGCCCGGACGGCTACCACGAGATCGCCACCGTCATGGCCCCGATCTCGCTCGCCGACACGCTGGAGCTCGCCGGAGGGACGCGCGCGAACGACCGCCTCGAGGTGCGACCGAAGGGCGCCGCGCCGACCGACGCGACCAACACGGCCCTTCGAACGATGCACGCGTTGCGCGGGCGCCGCGATCTTCCCCCCGTGCGCATCCGGCTGGCCAAACGCATCCCGGCCGGCGCGGGACTGGGCGGGGGATCCACCGACGCGGCGGGAGCCCTGCGCGCCGCAAACCGCCGCTTCCGGCTGCGGCTGACGGTCGAAGAGCAGGCGTCGATCCTCGCGGAGGTCGGCTCGGACACGTCCTTCTTCGCGCACGGAGGGTGGGCCGTGTGCTCCGGCCGGGGAGAGCGGGTGACGCCTCTGCGACCCGGTCGGGTGTTGCCCCTCGTCGTCATCGCGCCCCCGTTCGAGAACCCCACCGCCGAGATCTACCGCCGGGTGCGCGTCCCGCCCCAACGCCGCGGTGTGGATCTCCTCGTCGAAGCGCTGCTTCACGGACGCGACCTCGCCGGCGAGCTGTTCAATCGACTGGAAGAACCCGCCTTCGAGTACCGGCCGGAGCTCGCGCGGATCAAGCGCGAGATGTCGGAGCTGCCCTTCAAGGCAGTGCTCATGACCGGCAGCGGCTCCGCGATCTTCGGCCTCTGTCGCGATGCCCGCCAACAGCGCGCCCTCGCGGCCGAGTGCCGCCGCCGCGGATGGGGGCGGGTGTTCGCCGCGAAGACGGAGAACCCCGAGGGTCACGGAGGACGCTGAGCAAACCTCTACACCAGAGGGCCCCGAGGACCCTGACTGCGAAGGCGGCATGTCGCTCGGAACTTCCGCATCGACGATCTCTCATTCTGCGCGCGAGATATTCGGGACAGAGCCCATTCTCAGGGTCCTCGGCGTCCTCCGGTGTTGGGTTTCTCCCTCCAGGTTCTCTGTTCCCCTCCCCATCCTCCATCCGCTATACTCCCTTCGTGACCACGAAAGATCTCCTGCGACGAATCCCCTCGATCGAAAAAGTCCTCCAGGCCGTCCCCGACCTCATCCAGGCTCATGGCCGCGAACTCGTCGCCAACTGCATTCGGGAAACGATCGACGACCTCCGCGAGCGCCTGCGCGGGAAGCCGGACGAGTCGGCGCTGGAGCCCGAAGCCGTGCGTGCGGCCGTCGTGCGGCGCATCGAAGTCAAGCGCGCGCCGAAGCTCTCCCGCGTCATCAACGCCACGGGCGTCATCCTGCACACCGGCCTGGGACGCGCGGTGCTGCCGAAGACGGCCGTCGCGGCGATCGTGTCGGAGCAGTCGGGTTACTCGCTCCTCGAGGTCGACCGGGAAAGCGGCGAACGCTCGATGCGCGAGATCCACGTCACGCAACTGCTCCGGGAGATCACGGGGGCGGAAGCCGCCACCGTCGTCAACAACAACGCCGGCGCCACCCTCATCTCACTGGCCGCCGTGGCGGCGGGACGGGAGGTGATCGTGGCTCGCGGGCAGCTCGTCGAGATCGGCGGCAGCTTCCGCATCCCGGAGGTCATGGAGCAAAGCGGCTGCAGGCTCGTGGAGGTAGGGACCACGAACAAGGTGCGTTTGGAGGACTACGAACGGAAGATCGGCCCGAACACGGCGCTCCTGCTGCGCGTGCATCCCTCGAACTTCCGCATCGTCGGGTTTACCAAGCGCGTCGCGCTGGAAGAACTGGTCGAGTTGGGGCGCCGTACCGGCTTGCCGGTATTCGAGGACCTCGGCTCCGGCTGCCTGGTGGACCTTTCCCCGCACGGTTTGGACGAACCCTGGGCCGGCGCCAGCTTGCGTGCCGGCGCGTCGCTGGTGTCGTTCAGCGGGGACAAGCTG
>JACPRB010000207.1 GCA_016190155.1 Planctomycetota bacterium | reverse complement strand
GTCCAGAGAGAACGCCCGGCCGGTTTTTCGAGAACCTCCGTGACGCAGACGCGCTGCATCTGTTGATGAGAACAACAACGATCGCGGCGCTGCTCGCGGGAGCCCTGTGTGGATGTCACGATCACGGAGACTCCGCCGTCAGTCACTCGGCGGATGTCTGGTACGTGCGCTACGACAATGGGCACCCCGTCGCGGCGGCCTCCTCGGACGCGTACATCCTGTCTCACGAAAACGAGCTGTTCGCGCTGGTCAACGACCATCGGGTGGCGATGGGGCTGCCGGCGCTCATCCACGAAGGACGAACGCGCGACGTCGCCCGCGCGCATTCCATCCACATGTCGATCGGCGACTTCACGGGACTGGTCAATCCGGAGGGCGATGATCCGGGCGATCGAGCGGACCTGGCCGGACTTTCCTGGACGACCTACGCGGAGAACATCGAATACGATCTCCATTCTCCGTTCGACGTGTGCAGCGAGTGGCTGGCGTCGCCGGGCATGCACGACAACATCGACGATCCGCACGTCACGCATGCGGGCGTCGGTTTCGAGCACGATGCCGAATCGATGTGGAACGACTACTGGACGATGGATTTCCGACGGCCTTGAGAGCCGGGTTCCTACACTCGAGCGTTCGCGTGGTAAGCTCTACCTGTGCGTGATTCGTCGCCGGTCGATGGAGATTCGACGCAACGCCGCTTGCGCCGGCTCCGGCAGGTCTTCGCGTGGCTGACGATCTTGGTCCTGCTCAACGCGATCACGGCGACGGTGGTCTGCGGGTTCGATGTGCTGCGACACGGATGGTACGCGGCGAGCGGATCGGACGACGTCGTGGTTTGCCGGCTGCGCCTGGTCGCGCTGGGGCTCTTCCTGTCGGTGGGGCTGGGCATCGTGCCGCTGGCTCTTTGCTGGGTCGTCTTCTTCGCGCGGGAGATGCGCCGCCGCAACGAATGGCGGGGCATCCTCGCGATGCCCGTGGAGCTGGGATTGGCCACAGCCGTCATGATCACGCTCATCGTCCCGATTCTCATCACGTGCCGATACGAGCTCGTGCTGGACGATCAAGGGGTGCGTCATACGCAAGGCATGGGCACGTTCTCGATGGCTTGGCAAGACATGACCTCGGCGGACGTCTACGAGGAGCTCGGCACCTCGTGGGCGAGACTCGGGCAGGTTCGAAGCGGCGTCCTGCGCGTGTCCCGCGGCCGGAACGTGCACAAGGTGGAACTGTCGGGATACGCCGAGGAAGACGTGGAACGGATCCGAGCCTTCGTCGAGCGGCACAAGCCGAGGCGCTGACCGGGCGTCAGAATCCTATTTGGAAGGCAAGCCCAAACGCGCCGCGCGGGTCGCGCTCGTCTTGTCCCACGAGGGCCCCCCAGACTTCGAGCCTGGTCGGGACGCGCACCGTGACCGCGGGCCAGAGCATGAAGGAGAAGTCGATCCGCAGCCCCGCGCCGGCGCTGACGGCCCCGAAGTCGTCGTCGAAGGCGTCGCCGGCGTTGACCCCCACCGACCCGGCTTGCCCGAAGACGAACCCGCGCAGGTCCTTGATCACCAGGAACTCGCCCAACCCGACGAGCTCGAACGGCTGCCAGAGCATGTCGCGCCAGAGCGGAAAGCGCAGCTCCAAGGACACGACGCGCCGTTCGACCCCTTCGAGATCCCCCGCGCCGCGAACGGCGTCTTCGATCTCCAGGAACTCCCCGTCGAGGAATTCGCGGCCGACCAGTTTCTCATACGTCAGACGCGTCCAGAGGATCCAGTCCTGGACGAGGTCGCGGGACACCTCGAAAAAGCCGAAGTAATCGCGCAACTCGCGATCGCCGCCGAGGTCCTCGCTGAAATAGGAAGCCGAGCCGCCGAGGGCGAAACCCCACGCCGGATCATGCCTCTGGTAGGTGAGTTGGTTGGAGAAGACCGCCGTCGCCGTCGGCCCGCTGTCGAAGAACTCCTCGTCGGGCGCATCGTCGAGGACATCGCGACGCCGGCGCGCCATCCATCCCACGCCGACGCTCAAGGTCGGGCTGATCGGCACGTCGACGAAGGGCTGCACGCGCCAGTCGGAGAGATCGTTCTGCTCCTCCATTCGGGCCGTCGCTCCGACGGTGGGGCGCCAGCGCGTGTTGGCGATCGTGCCGCCGAGGGACCATCCTTCCAGGTTCAGCTGACCGGAGGTGAGAAGCTTGTTCTCCGCGTCGCGATCGCCGAGCTGCAGCTCGAAGCCCGGCATAAGCAGCGACGGACTCGTCACGGGCGCCATGAACCAGTCGACGCCCCACACGCGCGTCTTCTCGCCGGGCTCGCCGCGAGGCTCGGGCTTCTGGAACTGCTCGTACCACTCGCGGCGGTCTTCCTGATCGAAACGCGCCTCCTCCTGGGGTTCGGCGCGGACGCGGAAGAGGTCTTGCCCGCGGCCCTCGTAGTACGTCACGATGAGCGAGCCGTCGGGATGGACCGACGGGTAGGACACGCCGCCTCGAAACTTCGTCATCCGTTGCGCGCGACCGGTGGAGGGATCGACGGCGAACGCGTCGTAGACGCCATCCACATCGGCCGCGACGACAATGGATCTTCCGTCGGGCGACCACTGAGGGTATTCGAGGAGCGCCCACGATTTCGTGACCGGGCCTTGGTTCAGGACATAGAGGATCGTGCGCCCCTCAATCTCCTTGATCCAGGCCAGCCGGCCGTCGCGGCTCCATGCGGGCGCGCTGTCCGCGTCGTCATCGAACGTAAGCCGTTCGATGCGGCGATCGGCGAGATGCAGCACGTAGAGGTCGCTCGTTCCATCCTTGAGCGCGGAGAACGCGATGCGGCCGCCGTCGGGCGACCACGCGGGGTCGTAGAGTTCGTCGAAGTCGAGATGGATCGTCTCGAATGCGCCGTCGACGTCCACGAGGAGGAGGTGATCGCGGTTCGTGGACCACTCGATGACGGCGAGGCGCTTTCCGTCAGGCGACCAGGAGGGTGGGGACGTGACGAAGCCGGTGTCCAGGCCGCGGCGCCATCCCAGGAGTCCACGTCCGTCGACGTAGAGCTCCGGCCAGGTGTCTTCGTCGCCGATCCACGCCAGGCGCGTGCCGTCGGGGCTGGGGCGGCCGCCCCACGCGCGGCGCCGGTAGTAGGCACGGGTATCGGTCAGCCGCTCCGTAGGCGCCGTGCGACCGGCGAGCACCGGCGTCCATCGTTCACGCAGGTGATCGGCGAACGCCTCTTCGAGCTCGTCGCGGGAACGCGGCAGGATCACCTGGGTCGGGAAGGGAAGTCCTTCATCCGTTTTCTCGAAGACGCCATGAGCGGTGCCGGCGCCGTATTTCTCGTCGAGAAATCGCCAGAAGTACGAGCCCTCGTAGTAGGGAGCCATGGAGTCGTACGGATTCAGGATGTCGCCCGAGAAGAGCTCCTTGAGGCTGTACAGGCCCTCGCCGGCGAGGTCGCGCATGTACTGGTCTTTGGCGCTGTCGTAGATGCCGGCCAGCCAGTCCGCGCCGCCCTCCCACCACCACTGGGCCGTGATCGGGTACTTGAGGGCGATGAGCCAGCTGGGGAGCCGCCAGGCGAAGAGGTGCTGGTACTGAGCGTGGTGCGCCAGCTCGTGGCGGGCGAACCACGCGTTCCAGCGGTCGCTGGCTTGGCAGTGGATGAAGATACGGTCGCGCGTCGGTTCGGCCAGGGCGAGCGCCCGGGCGTTCGCGTTGGGCCGGCACAGGGCGTGTTCGTGACGGAGGTCCGAGGCGAGCATGGGCTGGCGCACTCGGTCGGAGAGCGCCTGGGTGCGGCTGAGGAAGCTCGATTGGAGGAGGTCGTGGAACGACCGGTAGAGGTACACGTGGACGCGGGGCGGTTCCACGCCGGTTTGTTGCGTCAGGCGCGCGCGGGCGTCCTCGAACCAGCCCGCGAACTGGCGAGCGCGGGGGAGGAGCGCCTCGTCGGGGTAGTAGATGTCGAAGTGTTCCGTCGTAAGGAGCCGCCAGTCCTTGGCGGATTCGCGGACGGGGGTGAGGCCGCCGCCGGGGATTTGGGTCAAGAGGAGCGCGGCCAGGAGGGGGTTCATGGGAGGTCATGATAGCGCATCGAAAGAGTGAAGCGAAGCGGCGGATGTCATATACTACGCTGCCATGCATTTCCGGTTGTTTGATGTGTGCGGGATACCGGTCTACGGCCTCGGAGCCTGTCTCCTTGTGTCGGGCTTCGCGTTCCTGACAGCGATGGCGCTGCTGCTGCGCCGGCGGCGCGAGAATCTCGCCCCGGCGATCGATCTGACGGTGCTGATGTGGGTGGGGTACACGCTGCTGGCGCGCGTCCTTTACGCGGTGAATGCTCGCGAATGGACGTTCTTCACGGAGTTCGAGGTCTCGAAGTTTCAAGATGGGGCCTGGGGCGGCCAGATCGGATTCGCGCTTTTTGTGGCGCTTTATCTGCCGTTCTCGCGCGTGCCTGTGCGCTCGCTGACCGACGCGCTGGCCGTGAGTTGGGCGATGGCCACGATCTGGCACAAGATCGGCTGTTTCCTTGCGGGGTGCTGTCATGGCGCGGAGACGTCGGTGCCGTGGGCCGTCGTGTTTCCGCAGGATGGGTTATGCGCGCTGGCGGGGCGACCGATCCATCCCACCCAACTTTACGATGCGGGGGCGGCGCTGCTGATCAGTGCAGGACTGTTGGCGGCATACCTGCGACGTCGTGGAGAGGGTCGGCTTCTCTGGTGGTGGGGACTTCTTTATGCTGTGACGAAGTTCGCGTCGGAATGGACTCGCGGTGACGGCGGGACGCGCTTTCCGATGTTGGGGCCGCTGACGACCGCTATGGCGGTCGAGATCGTTGCGGCGATCGCCTGCGTGGCAGTGCTGATGCGGCCCGTGCTTTGGCGACGATTCGTGGAATGGCAAGAGAAGCGAGCCGAGGTTGCGACGGGGCCCAACCAATTCATCAGCCGTCGCATGGCGTTCTCGATCACCCTCGTGAATGTGGGACTGGCGATCACGGCGGCGATAGGGACGTACCTTGTCGCGCCCGCATGGAGTCCGGTCGCGTTCGTGGGGTATTACGTCCTGGGTGGTCTTGTGACAAACCCGGCGCTGCGTTTCTTCGGCTTGCGGCTGGTCGACGGACGCGGGGGCGAGCCGGGTGTCATGAGGCTGGTCGTGCGAGGGCTCGCCTCCGCGCTGGGCGCGGCGCTCGTGCTCTGGCTCTTCCGACCGCTCTTCGATCGGCGAGGGCGTTCCCTGGGAGACGCGTGCGCGGGCACGGTTCTGGTGCGCCGGACGGTCGACAGGGCATCCGTGGCGTGTTAACGTTCTTGCTGTGAACCTCGAAGCAGTGGCGCCGGCGCCGACGCGCAATCCGCTGAAGCGTCTCTATCGATGGGTGCTGTCCTGGGCGCACCATCCGGGAGGCACGTGGGCGCTCTTCGGAATCTCGTTCATGGAGTCGAGCTTCTTCCCGATCCCGCCGGACGTGCTGCAGATCGCGCTGTCGATGGAGCGACCTCGCCGGGCGTTCTGGTATGCGCTCGTCAACACGGCCGGCTCCCTCGTCGGAGCGACGCTGGGGTTTCTCATCGGGTACGCGCTTCGGCCGGCGGCGGATCTCATCATCCACACGTATGGATACGAGAAGCAGTTCATGGATCTCGGGGCGGCGTTCCAGCAGCACGCGTTCTGGGCGGTCTTCGTCGCGGCGCTGACACCCGTGCCCTACAAGCTCGTGACGATCAGCGCGGGGGTGTACCACGAGTTCGTTCCCCTGTGGATGTTGCTCGCGGCGTCGGCGGTCGGCCGGCCGGTGCGCTTTTTCGCGGTCGCGACGATCATGTACTTCGCGGGCGCCCGGGCGACGGCGTTCATCGAGAAGTATTTCAACCTGCTCACGATCGCGTTCACGGTCCTGTTGATCGGCGGGTTCGTGGCGGTCCGATACGTGTTCTGATCAGGGCGCCCTCAGCGCCAACTGCACGTCGTCCAGATGCAGATACGGCCGCTCGTCGCCGAACACGTCCTGCCGTCGGCCGGTGGCGCCGAGCGAGACGAGCCGATCACGCGATGTGATGACGCCGCCGACGTCGCTGACCGCCAGCAGTTGCACCTCGGAGTCGTCCAAGGCGAAGTCGACGGTCAGCCACTTCTGGCGCTGGTCTTCGCGAACACGATGCAGCGCCACCAACTGCGCCTTGTCCTCGACCATGAGGATGACGCGAGATTCCCGGAGGTTCGTGCGAACGCGCATCCGCACCACGAGATCGCCGCGGAAACACAGGTCCTGCGGGAGCTTCAAGCCCGCGGAGACGATTCCCTTGCGATCCGTGCCGGCCAGGAATTCGCCGCTGCGGTCGAGCAGTCCTTCGGTGATCGGGAGGCCCTTGGCGGTGTCGAGGTCGAAGGCGACGTGAAAGAACGTCCGCGTGGCCGGGCACGCCGACGCGAGGGAGGCGGCCTTCTGGGCCACTTCGGGATCGGGCGAGGTCGTCGCGGAAGTCGCCGAGGTCATGAGCTTCTCGCCGTCGCGCAGATCGAACGGCCGGCCGTAGTCATCCCGACCCGCGAGATGACCGGAGAGCGCGGTCACTCCCAGTGCCGGCCCCTCGGCCTTCGCGGCGAACTTGGCGTCCGTATTCTCGATCCACACGCCGACGTCTTTGGCGGCGACATACCATCGGGAAGGGACCGCGCTCGAATCGACGAGGGCCTCGCCGCGATCGACGAAGAGCGCGGGCGAGGAGCTTCCTTCTTCCATGGCCACACCCATATGGGTCTGCGGCATCAACGCGATGGGGTGCTGCTCGAGGAAGAACGAGGCGGCGTGTTCGGCAATGAGTGTATCGCCGCTGGAAACGACGATCGTGCCGCTGACGCGTTCCTTCCTGTCGCGTCCCTTGCGTTTGATGGCGATCTCCCCGGTCAGGTCTGTCAGTTTGACGGCGCCAAGCCGGGCGGGAAGCGGCTCGCGAACGCGGGTCGCGTGAATCTCCGGTTCAAGGGAAGGGGGCGGCGGAGGCGTCTGGGCGGGTTCGGGGGGCGAGACGTCGGCCGGCGGTTCGGCGGACGGTGCGGG
>JACPRB010000223.1 GCA_016190155.1 Planctomycetota bacterium | reverse complement strand
GCTCCAAGCCATCCACGATCATCTCGAAGGCCGCCTCTCCGAGGCCGACTTCCAGGCCACCGCCGACGACGCGGTGCGGCTCGCGATCGAGGCCCAGCTGCGCGCGGGAGCGGACGTCGTCACCGACGGCGAGCAGCGCCGCGACAGTTACGCGAACTTCGTCGGCGGGCGGCTCGACAACTGCCAACTCATTCCCCTGACGGACCTGCTGCCGCTCGTGGACGACCCCGAGAAACTCAAGGGCGAGTTCGAGTCGCTCGACGTGCCGGCCTCCGAAGTGCGCCATCCCGCCGCCTTCGGCCCTCTCGGCCGCAGCCGGCCGATCGCCGTGCACGAGCTCGAGTTCGCGCGCACGCTCACGAACAAGCCCATGAAAGTGGCGCTCCCCGGACCGTACACGCTCAGCCGCATCATGTGGATGGAGTGCATCTCCGACCGAGCCTATCCGTCGCGCGAGCGGCTGGCGGAGGACATCGTGCGCGTCTTGCGCGAGGAGCTGCACCACCTGCTCGCGACGGGCGCCGCGATCGTGCAGTTCGACGAACCCGTGCTGACGGAAGCGGCCTTCGGTGGAAAGAAAGGCGGCCGCAGCTTCATGTGCGGCGCGCTCAGCGAGAAAGGGGACGCGCAGGTCGAGCTTTCCTTCGCGCGCGACCTGATCAACGCGCTGATCTCGGGCGCGCCGGCGTCGCGCGTCGCGGTCCACTTGTGCCGCGGCAACTGGACGCCGGACGAATCCGCCGCGCTCAGCGGCGATTACCGCCCTCTGCTCATGCTGCTGCGCAGCCTCAACGTCGGAACGTACTTCCTGGAGCTGTGCACGCCGCGCGCCGGAGAGATGGAGCTGCTCAAGAACCTCCCGGACGACCGCCGCATCGGCATCGGCGTCGTCAATCAGAAGCAGGAACGAATCGAGCCCGTCGAGGAAGTCGTCGCGCGGATCCGCCGCGCGGCGAGTCTCTTCGGGAAGGAACGCCTCCTGCTCAATCCCGACTGCGGCTTCGCCACATTCGCCGACAATCCCGTCAGTTCCGCCCGCACGGCGGAGGAGAAACTGCGATGCATCACCCGCGCCGCCGAGATCGTCAAGAAGGACCCAAGCGGGCGATAGAAGAGAAATACCGCCGCGTGGCCGAGAAGCCCTGCGGCCACTTCCCCTACCCCGTCGGTCGTGAGAGCGCCCGAACGCTCGGCTACGAGGAGTGGATCGACAGGATCCCCGCGGACGTCGTCGACCGCTTCGTCGGCGTGGGTAACCCCTTCCGGCTGCGCCGGCCGCGCCCCGGCGAGCGCGTGCTCGACTTGGGCTGCGGCCGCGGGATGGACGCGCACGTCGCCTCGCTCCTCGTGGGAGCCAAGGGACAGGTCGTCGGATTGGACCTGACGTTCGCGATGTTGGGTCGGCCCCGGCGCAATCTTCGTTTCGTGCAGGGCGACATCGAGTCACTCCCGTTTCGGAATGGATCGTTCGACGTCGTCCTCTCCAACGGCGCGCTCAATCTGGTGCCGGACAAGGATCGCGCGTTCGACGAGGTCTTCCGCGTGCTGCGTCGCGGCGGCGTGCTCGCCGCGGCCGATCTGCTGACGGTCGCTACCCTCCCTCCGGAGGTGCTGGCGGACATGGACGCCTGGTCCGACTGAATCGCGGGAGCGGTGCCGGGCAGGACGTGCTTGGCCATGCTGCGCGCGAGCGGCTTTCGCGCGGCACGGATCCTGGGCGAGACCGGATACGCGACGTCGAAGTTCACGCGCGCCTACTATGTGACCGCGCGGAAGTGAGGCTACTCCCCGCCGGATACGGTCTTGTACACCGAGTTCCCGCGCGTCCCCGCAAAGAGCACGTCTCCATCCAGCGGGTGAATGGCCAGCGTCGATACGTTGCGATTCCCCAGCCCGGTGCTCACGTCCCGCCACGACGCGCCCGCATCCGTGCTCTTGAAGACGCCGGCACTCGTCCCCGCGTAGAGCGTGCCGTCCGACGGCTCGGCGACCAGCGCGTTGACCATCGAGGCGGGCAAGCCGCTTCCGGCCGCGCTCCACGACGCGCCCGCGTCCACGCTGCGATACACGCCGCCCGACCCCATCCCTATCCCGACGTACAACACCTGGGAATGCAGGGCGATGGCGCCGATAGTCGAGTTGTTGGGCAGTCCGCTGTTGATCGCCGTCCACGACGCGCCACGGTTGCCGGTCTTGAAGATCCCGCGTCCCGACGTGCCCGCGTACGCGATCTGGTCGTCCGCCGGATCGACGGCAAGGCTCGTGACCCAGAGACTCGTCAGCCCGCTATTGACGGCGCTCCACGATCCACCCGAGTTCAAGCTGCGGAACACGCCGCCGTTGTATGTCCCCGCGTACAGCACGGAGTCGCCCGCGACCAGCACCCGCACGAAAACGGACGTCAAACCGCTGCTCGACGCGCTCCACAAAGTACCCCCATCGATGCTCTTGAAGATGCCGGACTGCGTGCCCAGATAGACGACCTGCGAGTTCGACCGATCGACGGCGATCGCGTTGGCATTGAGGAAGGTGTTGAACGTATCCCACGAGCCGTCCGGAAGGCCCTGCTTCGTCTCGGCCCAACTCATCCCGCCATCCCCTGTCCTGAAGATCCCGTCGCTCGTCCCCGCGTACATCACGTCGGGATTGGAAGGATCGACGGCGAACGAGTTCATGTAGTAGTTCGCCATCCCTTGGATCCTCCGGCTCCAGGTCTGCCCGCGATCGGTCGTCTTGAAGACGCCGACCTCCGTCCCCACGTAATACGTGTTCTGGCTGGTGTGGTCAATCGCCAACGCGTATCCCACGGCCCCGCCCATATCCTGATCGTCGATCTCCATAAAACCCGAATCGAATCCGCTGTTGGTGTAGATGACCGGGTTCACGCCGGCCACGCCGGTGTAGACCTTGAGGTGATCCGACGGATCGATCACCACGGCGTGATAATGGTGATCCATGATCGTCGGTCCGGTGATCGTCCAGGACACGCCGCCGTTGGTGGTCTTGGCCAGCCCGTTGCCGCCGCCGCTCCACGACACCGCGTATACCACGTCCGGCGTCACGGGATCGACGGCCACATCGCGGACGCGACGGTTGATGATGCCGCTGTCGGCGGGGGCCCACGACGCGCCGCCGTTCACGCTCTTGCACACACCGCCGTTACCCTCCATCCCCGCGTAAAGCACCTGCGGGTTCTGCGGGTTGATCGCCAGTGAAGTCACGGAACGGTTGGTCAGGCCGCTGCTGCTATCGCGCCAGTTCGCCCCACCGTTGTCACTGACGAAGACGCCCCCCGACGCGCCTTCGGTGGCGGCGTACAGCCGGTCGGAGTCGGTCGGATCGACGACGACGTCGCGCGCGTAGAGGGAGGTGAGTCCCTGGTTGATCGCCATCCACGAGGCGCCGCCGTCCATCGACTTGAAGATGCCCCCCCCGTACGACGCGGCGTAGACGGTCAGCGGATTCGCGCGATCGATGGTCAGTCCCCGCACGAAGGTGTCTCCTAAGCCCACGTGGGACCACGTGCCGGCGCCGTCGGTGGTCTTGAAGACGCCGCCCTGGCTCGTCCCCGCGTAGAGGATCTGGCTGTTGAAAGGATCCATCGCCAGCGCGTACACCCGATATCCCTCCAGGCCCGCGCTGGAGGCCGTCCAGGAGCCCGCGACCGCCGAGCCTCCGCCGCTCCCGTGGCCTCCGCCTCCGCACGAACACAGCCCCAGAAGACCTGCGACGAACGCTCCGGCGAGAACGCGTCCCCACATATCACACCTCCCGTTCTATGGAAGATTCGCAATCCGGATCCCTTTCTTTAGGAAAATTTGAATCACCGGGCTTTCGCCGGCGGACGAACGGTTAAGCGGCTGAACTCTGATATAATGAGGTCCGAATGGCGCAGACCCCAGCACGAACGCCCTTCCCCAGCGACACCGCGTGGAGCACCGTTCTCGGCGCGCGCGACCGCGCGTCGCCCGAATGGAGGACCCGCCTGGACCAGCTCATCCAACTCTACTGGCGACCCGTCTGTGGCTACCTCAAACGCCGCTGGGGCCTGGCGGACGACGACGCCGCGGATCTCACCCAGGAGCTCTTTCTCAAGTGCTGCGACGAACGCTTCATGTCCGGCGCCTGCCCGGAAAACGGCCGCTTCCGCACCTTCCTCAAGGTGAAGCTGCGCGGCCTCGTCATCGACGAACTCCGCCGCTCCTCCGCGCTCAAACGCGGCGGCGGCGCCCGCATCGTCCCGCTCCACCCCGACGGCGACGAGCCCAAATGGACCGGCATGTCCCCGGAGGACGCGTTCGACCGGGACTGGGCTTGGTGCGTGCTCCATGAGTCCTTGCGCGAGCTCGAAACCACCTGCGCGGCGCAAGGCCGGTCCGAGGTGTTCAAGGCCTTCTGGCATTGCGCGGTCATGGAGCCGCCCACCTCCTACCACGAATGCGCGAAGCTGCTGAAGCTGAAGGAAACCGACGTCAGCAATTATGTCTTCCGAGCGCGCGCGCTGCTGCGCGAAATCGTGCGCCGCCACGTCCGGGAATCCGTGCTCACCGAGGCGGACGTGGAGCCGGAGCTCACGTCGATCCTGCAGCTCTTCGAACTATGCAGCTGAAACGGGAACATCTGGGCAATCTCTGCCGCGTGCTGGGCCGCAGATTCCTTCTGGGTCATCTCGCCGTCGTCAACGGATACCTCACGGCCGACCAGCTGCGCGACTCTCTGAATGACCACCGCGCCGCCGGCTCCGGCATTCCCTTGGGCGAGTTCCTGGTCAAACGCCAACTCCTGACACCCGACCAGCTCCGGCGCCTCCTCGAACAGCAACAGCAGCTCGACTGCGCGCCCAATCCGGCGACGGAAGCCCCGGTGAAGATCGGCCGATACGCCGTCTACGAGCGCCTCGGAGAAGGCGGACGCGGCATCGTGTGGAAGGCCTGGGACGAGGAACTCCAGCGCTGGGTAGCCGTTAAGGTCTCGCGCCAGGGGAGCGCCTCGTGGCGCGAACGGTTCCTGCGCGAGGCGCGCGCGGCCGCCAAGCTGCGCCACCCGAACCTCATCGAAGTGTATGAGATCCTGCACCACGAAGGCCGCGACTATATCGTGATGAAATTCGTGGACGGCCGCCCGCTGCACGAGCTCCGGCTCGAGCCGCGCGTCGCCGCCGCGTTGCTGGCGGACATCTGCGACGCCGTTCAATCCATGCACGACCACGGCATCCTGCACCGCGACATCAAACCCCACAACATCATCGTCGACGGCGAAGGCCGGGGATATCTCGGCGACTTCGGCCTGGCCCGCGAGCTCGGCACCGCGCCGCTGACCCTGGACGGCACCATGGTCGGCACGCCGCAGTACATGTCGCCGGAGCAGGCGACCGCCCGCAACGACCAGATCTCCTTCCGCACCGACGTCTACGGCCTGGGCGGCACCCTCTATCACGCGCTCACGAACTCTCCGCCGTTTCAGGGCAACAGGGACATCCCCTCCCTCATCACCGACATCCTGAACGAGGTTCCGCCGCCGGCCTCCCAGGTGAATTCGAGCGTGCCCGCGGAGCTCGACCTCATCATCCGGCGCGCCATGGAGAAACACCCCAGAGACCGCTATCCGTCGGCCGCCGCCATGGCCGAGGATCTGCGCCGCTTTCTGCGCGGAGAAGCTCCCCTGGCGCATCCCATCAGCGGCGTCCGGCGCACCGTACGGTGGGTTCAACGGAATAGGCGCTTGACGGTCGCCGCGATCGCCGCGGCGGTGAGCTTGGCCACAGCCGCCGGCGTCGTGACCTTCACCGTCGTCCGACAGGCGCGAGAAACCACCGTCGAAGACGCGTACCGCACGGCCTTCCAAAGCGGCATCGACGCGTGGAGAAAAGGCGTGATCTCGGTCGACCCCCCGGGACGCGAACGATGGATTCAGGAGAGCGTCCGCCATTTCGACCGCGCCACGGCGACAAGGCCGGAGCGACCGGACCCCTGGCTTTGGCGCGGCCGGTGCCTTAGGTTGCTGGGCCGTCTCGACGACGCCGAGCAGTCCTGGACGCACTCCATCCGGATCGATCGCCGCTTCGGACCCGCCCTGTTCGAACGCGCCAAGTACTATCTCGATACCTACGTCCAGCTGCGCCCCGCCCCGACCATGCACGTCAGCGGAGATCGCCTCCGACCGGGGAGACCCGATCCCGAGACGCCGGAGCAGCGCGTGTGGCGCGAGAAGGGGGAACGCGACTTGGCGCAGGCACGCGAGGCCGAGGGATTGGAACCCTCAGCGCTGAGGTATCTGGAGGGAGCTCTGGCCATCGGCCAAGGCCGCCTGCCGGAAGGCATCGAGGCCCTGCGGCAATACGCGGCGGAGAACGATTGGGACCCGGCCGCGTTGGCGCTCCTGGCCGGCGCGGCCTACCTTTCCGGAGAGTACGTCCAGGCGGAGACGTACTTCATCCAGTCGCTGCACCTCGAGCCGAAGGCCCACCGTTTCCGCGGTCGAGGCGACACCCGGTACTGCCTCGGACGATACGCCGACGCGATCGTGGATTACACGGAGGCGCTCGCGCTCGATCCCCGGAATGCGGCCACGTTGTGCAATCGCGCGATGGCGTACCAGGCCCTGCGCGAGTATGACCTCAGCCTGCACGATTACTCTCGCGCCATCGAGTTCCAGCCCGACTTCGCCCGGGCCTACAACGGACGCGGTCTGGTGCGCTCCGAACAACTCGACTACGCGGGGGCCCGGGCCGACTTCGAGCAGGCCACGGAGATCAACCACCTCTATGTCGACGCGTACAACAACCTGGGCAACGTGCTCGTCATGGAGCAACAAGTCGATGAAGCCATCCAGGTGTACGATATCGCGCTCGGCATCGACGCCGGCAACCCCGAGATCCACGCCAATCGCGGATTGGCCCAAATGGCCAAGAACGAGCCTCGCGCCGCGCTCGTCGATTTCGAGGCGTCCCTGAAGACGGATCCGGACAACGCCGAGGTCCTGTATCAGTGCGCCATGGCCTGGAAATCCCTGGAGAATCCGGCCACGGCGCGCGAGTACCTCAAGCGCGCGCTCGCGACATCTTCGCCGCGCTGGCCGCGCCGCGCCAAGGTGGAACGGTTGCTCGAAGAGTAGCACGGATTCATGCAAGAGGGCTCTAAAGCCGCCGCCGAATCGTGTATTACTTATGGGAGATCCATGAGCCACCTGCTGACTTACGCCGTACTCCTGGCGGCCGTCCAGGACGGACAAGCCGTCCCGCCAACCACCACGGACCAACTTCCGGAAGTCCGGCCGATGGCGGGCCCGATCACTTTGTGGCGCCTCGCCACCGGCAAGGTCGAACTCCTGACCGGCGCCGTTCGCGCCTTCCCGAACGACCGGCTCGGCACGCGCGCCGGAGCCCCAGGCCGACTGACCGTCGAATCGGAGGTCATCGTGACGCTTCGGGACGTCAAGGCCGCTTCCGACGAGGGGCTCTCGGTGGACCGCAAGGAGAACAAGCTCTTGATCAAACTCTATCGCGGCAGCGCCTTGGTGGAAACCGTGGAGCGCGACGTCGTCGTCCAAAGCGCCTACGGCCGTGTCGCGGGACATTCCGCCGGCTTCTTCGTCGAGGTCAAGGGCAACGCCATGCGCGTCTTCTCCATCGACGGCAAGCTCACGTTCTCCAACGATCTGGGGAGCGTCGAGCTCTCGGACGGAGAGACCAGCACGATCCTCGGAAAGAAGCCGCCCTCGCGACCGACGGTGGCGGGGCCGCCGCCGGCCTGGATGAAGGACGTGGAGGCTCAGACGAATCTGATCGCCAATCCGGGCTTCGAGGAGGGAGAAACGGGTTGGCGCAGCCTCGTCCAGCACGACGGCAAGCCGATCATCGCGATCGACGACTCCCTGGCTCGCGGCGGCAAGAGCAGCATGCGCATCGATTTCCCGAGCGTCGAATTGGCGCCGAAGTCGGGCAAACAGACTCCGCTGGACCAGTTCAAGTATGGTCTGCTGAAGCCCGGGGCGCGCTATCTCCTTCGCCTCTGGGTCCGCACGCAGGACTACGCGTGCAACGACGCGGCGGCCTCGGTTCGAATCAGCGTTTCGTACAATCTCAGCGACGCCGGGTTCGGCTGGCACGGCGCCGCCCCGCCCGCCCAAGCGAAGTGGCGCTGCGCTCGCTTCATCGTCAAGGCGGACTCCGCCGATTTCCGGCTGGGGATCTGTTACGCCCAGGAGACCGGCGTGCGTCGCGGAACGGTGTGGATCGACGACGTCGCTTTGATCGCCCTGCCCGCCGGCGGCGAGTAGCGAGCAGTCCCGCGCACAACCGAGCGCCCGAGCGCCTGGGTCCTGGATCACTCGACCCGCGGACTGCTATACTCTGCCCCATGCTCGCCAACGAAGATGAGATTCGCGAGCAGGTCGCGTTGCTCCTGGTGACCGGCTTTGAAACCGACCGTGACATCGTCCGATCCATGATCGAGTCTTTCGATCTCCAGACGGACAAGGAGGCGCGACACGCGGTTCGGACGATTGTGTCGGAAGGAAGCAAAGCGATGGCCGTCGCTCAGAAGCGCTGGCCCAGACGCACGGACTGCGACCGTCTCGACGAAGCCTTCGAAGCCCTTGAACACAAGGGCATCGTCGCGCGCCACAACTTCACCTGCTGCATGACGTGCGGTCTCGAGGAAATCGGCAGCGAGATGAAGCGAAGGTCGATCGGCTACGTCTTTTATCACATGCAGGATACCGAGCGAGCCGCCGCCGGCCAGGGTCTTTGCCTGGCGTACGGCTGTCGCCGCGGCGACGAGGCGGGGGGACTGCGCATCGGGGAGAACATCGTGGCCACGCTCGAGAAAGTCGGCCTCAAGACGAAGTGGAACGGGAGATTCAGCGACCGCATTCTCGTGAAACTCGATTGGAAGCGGCGACGCCTCCGACGAAGCTGAGCGAGCCACCCGAGGTGGGGCTACAGCCCGTACTCCCGCATCTTCTCCCAGAGATTCTTGCGCGTGATGCCCAGGATGCGCGCTGCCTCCCCCTTGTGCCCCTTCGTGTACGCCAGCACCGCGCGGATATGGCGCACCTCCGCCTCGCGGCGCGTCTCCTCCAAAGTCGACAAGCGCCCCGCGAACGGCACCTCCGACCCCGGCAGCGTGAGCGGCTTGAGCAGATGCTCATGCCGTAGCATGTTCTCGCCGCCGGCGTAGGCGATCGCCCGCTCCACGCTGTGCTCCAGCTCGCGGACGTTGCCCGGCCAAGAGTATTTCTCCAACGCTTCGATCCCTTCCGGCGTCACCCCATACGGCCGGCCCTTCCCGTACTTCTCGATGAAATGCGCCACCAAAAGGGGAATGTCGCCCGCCCGCTCCCGAAGCGGCGGGACACGGATGTGCGCGACATTCAGCCGGTGGAACAGATCCTCGCGGAACTTCCCTTCCTGCACCAGGTGCCACAGATTCGCCTTCGTCGCCACAATAATGCGCACGTCCACCCGGATCGGTTTGCTGTCGCCGATCCGCTCGATCTGCCGTTCCTGCAGCACCCGCAGCAGCTTCACCTGCGTCTGGAGCGGCATGTCGTCGATGTCGTCGATGAAGATCGAGCCGGACTGGGCCGACTCGAACTTGCCGGGTCGATCGGCGCGCGCGTCGGTAAACGCGCCCTTGACGTGTCCGAAGAGAACGTCGTCGATGAGACTCTCCGGCGTCGAGGCGACGCTGATGACTTCCATCGGGGCCTGACGCCGCGGACTATTGTAATGGACCTGCTGCGCCACGAGCTCCTTGCCTGTCCCGTTCTCGCCCTCGATGAGGACGCTGCATTCGCTCGACGCGATCGACGCGATCTGTTCGTAGACCGCCCGCATCGGCACCGACGTCCCGATCAGCCGGCCGAAACGCTGGCCGACGATCTCGTTCTTGAGGCGCTGGTTTTCCTGCCGCAGGCGCCGTTCCTCTTCCAGCGCGCGAAGGCGCAGAATCACTTCCTCGTTGAAGAAGGGTTTCTGGAAGACGCCCTTGACCCCGTCGCCGCGCAGCTGAAAGCCGAGATCGAAGCTCCCGTACGCCGTCGTGACGAAGACCGCCGCCTGCGGGTGCGCCTCGCGGGCGCGCTTCGTCACGGCGAGCCCGTCCACTTTCGGCATCCGGATGTCCGTGATGACGCAATCGAACACCTCCGCCTCCAGGGCGCGCAAGGCCTGTTCGCCGTCGGCGACGACGGTCACCTCGTGGCCCTCGCCCCGCAGCGCATCGCCCAGCGTGACGGCGATGGTGCGTTCGTCGTCCGCGAGAAGGATCTTCACCGCGCGCCATCCTAGCACAAATCCGCCTTGAAGGGCATCAGGCGCGCCAAGAAGTCAAGCACCGCGTGCTCCTGCTTTCGCAGAGTCGCCACCACCGTGAGCATGCGCTCCACCAAGCGTGCGCCCGTGGCGCTCCACAAGCCAAAGCAGCCCTTGCGCCACAGCACCGCAGGCCGAGCGGCTCGCTCCGCCGAATTGTTCGTCGGCTCTGCGCCGGCAACGCGCGTGAATACCCAGAGACAGGGCCAGAACTCCAAGAGTTCCCGGCATGTCGCCGATAGGGCTGGCCGCCGCGCTTCATATGGGCGGCTTGCTCTTGGACCAAGGCCTCCAATTCGGCAATGCGCCGGTGTTGCTCGGCGATCTTGGCGTCACGCGGCTCTCTCTCCAGAGATGAAACCCGACTCCGCATCAAGAGGCTCGAGGTATCCGCACACGGCCAGCCTCACCATCGCGTGCAGGTACCTCGAACCAGGACACTTGCGCGTCACCGAAACTTTTCGATCTTACTCGATACGATTTTCTCGGCCCTTCGGGAGGTGAACGGTTGCGTTCTTCCCAACACCCGAATCTCAAGCGGAGACTCGAAGCACCGTGCTCGGCACGCGTCTCAAGTGATCCTAGCCCCCATCTGGATCAAGAGGTATACTCAAGCGCGCGGCACAGGAGACACGAGGATTGTGTCGTCATGGGCGTCGACTTCGGATTCTTGTTGTTCCGACGATCCACTCTTACGCACGCGGATCTTCTCACGCCGCTCAAAGACCTCTGCGTACGGCAAGACGTACGTGATCTGGTCGTGGTCGTCCGATCGAACTTCGATTTGCGCGAGGCATTCGCGGACGTTTCGGATCGGTGCGTGGGGACGTTCGTCTCGCTGTGGTCGAATGCGGATGCGGACATGATTCCGCTCGATGCGCTGGCGCAGAAGTACGCAGCCTCTCTTTCCACCGACGCGCTGGCGGCCTTCGTAAGCGACCATACATGTACCGGAGGCTATCAACTCTTCGGCCCTCAGGGCCTCAAGGCCGCGCTTCGTGTCGGCGAAGACGCCCAATCATCCGAGGAGATCGGGTATACGGACGCCGCGTGGTTGGGCGTGGAGCAGCTGTTTGAAGTACGCCTCGCTTTGACGGAAGAAGACAGGCTGTTTTTCACCGAGACGCTCATCGGCGTAGGCGACCAGCCGGGTGCCTCGAAGTTCGTCCTGTGGTGCGACGGCGACATTGTGGAGCCGCCGGAGGATTTGCCTCCTCACTACACCGTCTCGGAAATGGAATGCTGCTATGGCATGAGCTGGCCCGCTCGCCTCCCGCCGCCCCAATCGTTTCCGCGCGTTCCTGCCTCGACCCCCGCGTGGCCGCGCAAGGCGCCGCCCGCACTCGAGCAGGCTCCATCCATGTACGAGCTGAGCACCGTGTTGACGATCGGACGCGTCGCCGCGTTGGCCAGGCATCCGAGCCGACCCGTTCTCGCGGTGGCCGGCTCCGGACTGCATCTACTCGACTGCGCATCACAGCAAATCATTCGTTCACTCATGGCTCCCGCTACATACTCGGCGGCTTTCGCGCAGGGCGGTCGACTCCTGATGTGCGAGGAATATCGCTCCGCGGGCGCCGTGCTCCATACCTGGTCGGGTCCGGACTACACCGATCACGCGCAGCACGAAATCGGCGACGGCCGGATCTGCTCGATAATCGGTCTGCACAGCGACGGCGCAGGCGCACTTCTCGGTATGTCCGACGGGCGCGTCATCGTGTGGGACGCGGAGCGCGACCGCCTCTTGAAGTCGATGAAGGAGCATACCGGAAGAGTATCGGCGCTGGCGTATGAGCCGAGGTCAGGTGTCGCGTATTCCGGCGCGGAGGACGGCCGGATCGTGGCGTGGGATCTGGCGTCTGGGAAATGCCTCAAAGCCGCGACGTTGAATGCCGGATGGATACGGGCCATAGTGCTCAGTCACGATGGGCGGTTCCTGGCGGCCGGTACACGGGCGAAGGATGGCACCCTGCTATTCTTGCGCCTGCCGGAGCTGATCGACGCGGGTCGGTTCCTCGCGCACCATATCGCCGTCAATTCACTCGCGACGCTGGGCGCGACCGGCCAGGTCGCCTCCGGGGGTGGCCTCGACGGCATCGTCAACGTGTGGCGGTTTCCGCCTCCGATTCCCAAGGAAGGGACACTCCCGTCACCGAGTTTCTCTCTGGAGAAGCACGAGGGATGGGTCGAGGCGATCGCGTATGTGCAGGATACAGGAACGCTCTACTCCGCAGGCGATGACGGCTTGAGGCTGTGGGACCTGGCGAATCGCTGCGTGCCCCCTCCCCTCCTGGCCGGGCATGTGTGTTTCGTCCGGTTTATGCGCCACGGCACAGGTCTCGTCACCGTGCGCACGAAGACGATCGAGACCTGGGATCTCGGGACGCATCAATCGACGATCATCGCGGAACTCACCGACCCGCGATGCGCAGCCGTCAGCTCGGACGGCTCCCGAGTGGCCGTCGGGTGGGCGACGCACCGAAGGAACAAAATCGAGTTCCTTCTGCAGGTATGGGATACGCTCAGTGGCGCGCGCGTCTTGACGCTTGAACTGTCAGCAGCGCCATACAGCGTCGCGTTGAGCGCGGACGGGGCCACGGTTTTCTGCGGCGACGATGCCGGACGCGTCCGGCAGTGGGAGACAGAATCCGGACGGATACTCCACGAATGGGAGGCGCACGAGGGCCTCGTTCGGGGATTGTCGGTCGACGAGCAGGGGCATCGCATGGCGTCATGTGGCGGCGACGCACGGATCTCTTTATGGGATCTGCGCACGGGCCGTCGGGAGCATGTCTTGAAAGGGCATGCCACCTGGGTGACGGCGGCCCAGTTCACCAGAGACGGCACGCGGCTCTTCTCCGCGAGTTTGGATACGAGCGTCAGGGCATGGGACGTCGCCATCGGCAAACAGCTTTTCATGCTGAACGCACCTGGAGAATTCAGGAACGTGCGGCTCTTCCCGGATGACTCGCGGCTGATGGCCAGCTCCGTCGAGGACGTCTGGATCTGGAGTCTCCAGGATCGGCGCCTGCTTGAACGGATACGAAGCTCCAGCAGTCACCATACGACGTATGAGTTGCCCATCGACGTGAACGCGGCCGGGACGATCGTCACCGGCGGCGATGAGCTGCGACTCTGGAAGCCACGCCGAGGCTGATCGTCGCGCTCAGAGTGACCCGAGCTCCCAATCCTAGAACCTCCTGGACCGCCCGGAAAGACCACGTCTTCAGAAGGACCCCTACGTTTGAAAGCCTCACGCCCTCAATCGGATGGTGAGCGAGGTTCATGCCGTCTTTCAAGCGTGGCTCCCGAAGGATCGCCTCGTCCCCACGACGCGGGGCGGCACCATTCCGACTTGTGCTCAGCACGGCCCGTCAGGGCCGTGTCGAACCATTTCCCGGCCCGAGTGGACGAGCGTCCCCGAAGCTCGAACGAAGACCAGACCTCCTCCCCAGTCGGGGAAGTTGAGAAGAGGTCTTCCCTTGACAGCGCAGCGCCACATAGACGTTCACCGGTTCTGCCGTTCATCCGCCTGCCCTCTGTACCTTTCCCACAGCTTCGTGTTCTGTGCGACGGCGCTCGTGTCGAGTAGCCAGGGGAGGTTACCCTCCCCCAGCTCTCACAGAACCGTACGAGTGCTGTTCACATACGGCTCTTCGAGATGGCGGGTTGTGAGCCCCGTCATCGGTCGGTTTACGACCCGTCGATGTCGCCTGAGGCGAACAGCGTTCCGTCCTCAAGTTCCGCGTTAGGCATATAGCGGCTCGCGTGAGCTTGTGGCGTCGCGCTGCGGGCGCTCGGTCGAGAAGAGGGTGTCGGCCGATGACGCCACAGGTCCCGGTAGCCACGTCATAGGATACGGGCTGCGTCCACGCTGGCCCCCTTGCGGGGTTTTTTGTCCTGTCCGACAACATCTTCACGCGTTGCTCCTCCATCTTCGCCGCCGACACCTTCCCTCCCCGCTTTCGCGGTTGGGACCATCTTTCGATGGCCTTTCGGTACTGCGCGTCGGTCCTTGATCTGATGGGGCATCGGCTTTCCTTCTTTCGTCGTACGGCCTACCGCTTACGCGGATTCCCATCAGATCTCCTTGGGTAAGACCCGCAGACTTCGTGACCATCCCGTCGCCACTACCCTTCGAGCTACCGTTGGATACGGGGCTTCGCTGCTGAGGGCCAGCTCACCCGCTCGAAAGGCCTTACGGCGCTTCACTTTCGTTCGAAACGGCCACGCACCTATGACTTCCATCAGACACGCCCTCGCGGGTCCTCTCCACTACAGGCAGATTTAGGCCCGGTACTCCGGGCTCGCGCCCTTGTCTCGTCGGTGTTGGGTTCCCTCCAACGGGGTCCCAGGTTTGGACTATAAACGACCCCGCGGCAAGCCGCGGGGTATTAGCGGAAGGAATCGAAGAGCTCCAGCTGTCCATCCTCATGGCCGCGCTGCTCCTTCTTGCCTTGTTGAAT
>JACPRB010000205.1 GCA_016190155.1 Planctomycetota bacterium | reverse complement strand
CAGCGTCCTCTGGTGTTGGATTCTTCTCAGGGTCCTCTGGTCCCCTCTGCTCCCCTCACCCGTGCCCCGTTTGGTTGCGGCGGTGCCGCGCTGCGTCCTCTGATGTCGGTTTCATCTCTGCGTGCCCTGCTTCCCTCCGTTTCCTCGCACAAGCCAGGATTGTCTCGTGCCCACATTCTTGGCTTCATCTCGGGTCGTTGTCTTTCATCGCGTCGGGCCGTTCGTCCAAACAGATGGAGCCGCGGGACAAGAGCTTATCCGAGACCCCGGGCACATCACAATCATTGAGGCGTCGGGCCTGGAATGTCGATGAACAGTATGCCGGAGTTGGACTATGATCGCGGAGCTGATTCAGGTCATCGAGCGACTCAATCTCTCGCACCAGCAGAGCTTCGCCGGAAGTCACTTCTCGGAAATCATCGCGCTGATGTCGATCGTCTTCGGCGGCTCGTTTCTCCTCTTCGGCTGGAAGCACCATGAGTACTACCTGGGCATTACGGGCTTCCTGGTGGGGGGATGGGCGGGCCTGCTGCTGAAGACGCAAGCCTCTTCCGCCGGCACGGTAGCGCCTTTCCTCTATGTGGGGGTCTGCGCCGTGGGCGGAGCGTTCGTCGCCGTTCAGTTCCGCCAGCTCATCGGGATGCTGCTGGGCGGATTCACCGCGGCCGTGTTCGGCTTGGTCCTGGCGCCGTCCATCTTCCGTCCGGGGGAGCACGGCCTGGTCGCCGTCAGCGCGGCCTTCCTGATGGGCGGAGGGCTGGGCGCGATGTTTCCGAAGTTCTTCTTCGTCTTCAACTCCGCGCTCATCGGCAGCGTCTTCATCACGTACGGGGTTTCGATCGCCGTGCTCACCTCGTTCACGGGCGGCGCCGGGCCGAACGTGAAGGCGATCGTGCACCTGCTGGTGTTCCTGCCGGTGCTGCTGTTCGGCATCCTGTACCAGATGATCACGAGCCAGCGAGAGGAGATCCTGCCCGTCCCCGCCGCGCCCCATCCGCCGGCGCAATCCTAGGAAGCGTTCACCACCGCCTCACCCGTTCTTTCGTTCAAGAGTCCATGACGCTTACCCGTGAACGCGTGTCCCTGATTTTTCGTTCAACCGAGCGGAGCCGACCGATATAGAATTGAGATGGGTGGATATTCGCCGCTGAACGGGTGAACGGTTAGAGGCCGAGCCATGCCCATGTGGGACGAAACGACCCCTTTCACGGAACGCGAAACCGCCCCCGGCCGTCTCAGCGCCGTTCGGCTGTTCATTCTGTTGAACATCGTCGGGCTGGCCCTGCCGGCGGGCCACCTCCTCTTCGGGTGGCCGGATTGGGAGTCGCTCCTGGTCTTCGACGGACGGCACGCGATCCGCGAACTCCGGGTCTGGCAATTCATCACGTATCCGTTCTGGCATCGAATCGATCCGAACCACGCCCCGGTCGACACGGCGTGGTGCGCCTTGGGTTTCATCGGTGTTTGGTGGATCTTGTCGCGGTTCGGGCGGGAGCTGGAGCGCGAGTGGGGCTGGCGCCGATTCTCCACGTTCTTCCTGGCGAGCGCGCTCTACGGCGCCTTGGCCCACGCGTTCACCCAGACGGTCGTGCCGTCCGTGGGGCCGGCGTTCGGCCCCGTGGGCCCGGCGCTGGCCGTCATGCTGGCGGCCGCCCTGAGCGCACCCCACGCCCGAGTCCATTTCCTCTTCGTGCTCGAGCTTCGCGCCATCCCCGCGACCCTCGTGTTCCTCGCGTTGGGAATCGTCTACTCGCTGGCTCGCACCCCGGTCGGCATGACCCCCGTCGCGCTGCTGGGCGCCGTGGCCGCCGCCGCCCTCATCATCCACGCGGAACCTCGCGTGGATACCTTCTTGAACGCCCGGCAGGCGGGCCTGATGCGGCAACGCGTGCTGGACGAATTCGAGATCAAGCGCCGCGTGGACGCCCTGCTGGAGAAGATCAGTCGCGAAGGCATGGACAACCTCTCCGCCGCCGAGCGCAGGCTCCTCAAACGCGCCAGTCGCTTCTACTCCGACAGCCGCAGGGATCGGCATGAGTGACCCGCGACGGACCGGCTTCAAGATCGCCCTTCTCCTGGCGCCGGCGCTCGTCCTGTCGCTGACGCTGCGATTCTGGGGCGACGCGCTGGGGATGTGGAGCCGAAACGTCCTGTCCCGTCCGCGTCACGTGGCGAAGCTCAACGATCATCAACTCGAGCTGCCCGCCCAGGAATGGGAGCAACCCACCCTCAAGTTCTTTGAAGAGTATCTCAGCCGCTTCGCGCTGGATCACCCTTTCCAGAATCGCCGGAACGCGGCCCGCGCGGTCGCTCACCCTCTCAAGCCGCTGACCCGCCCGCTCATCGTCATCTTCACGTCGGACGCCCAATCCTTTCCGAAGGAGGAGGGAGGCCATTTCGACGCCGCGAAGGCCGTGATCGTGATGGACGCGAGGGACGGGACGCCCGAGTCGGTTCGCCGGAGCTTCGCGCACCAACTGACCCATGCCATCATGCGGTTCTCCTACGCGGACGATCCGCAGTGGACGCCCTGGTTCCGAGAGGGCGTGGCGCAATGGTGCGAGACGGACACGTGGGAGCACCCTCTGGGCGTCAAGCAACTCGGATGGCTGCGGGAGATTCGCCATGGCGTCAAGCCGGGCAATCTGCTCGCCCTGCTCAAGGCCGACCCCGAGCGTTTCCACGGCACCGAGAGCTCGTGGTATTACCGAGCCGCGTACGCGCTGGTCGCCTTCCTGCTCGAGGAAGGAGATCTGCGCAAGGGCTTCCTGAGCTACTTCGACAGCGAAGCGGCGCCAGGGCCGCACGACACCGTCGGCGTCTTCGAGACGCGCGTCGGAGCGATCGAAGACGTGGAACACCGTTGGATCGAGTGGCTGCTGGAGCAGAGAACCTGAAAGATTGACAGGCCCGCATCCGACTTCCAGAATGACGCGGTTCAAAAGGGGGCTGACTTCATGGGCGTCGAGAAATACGACGAACTCGCGCGGCTCGTTCAGGAAGCGCGCCTGAATTACGAGGAGTTTGCCGCAGGAAAGAAAGTGGCCGCGATTCGCGCGCGACAGGCGCTCCAGCAGATCAAGCGCGTCTCCCAGGAATGCCGTATCGAAATCCAACAGATCAAGAAAGGGCCGGAAGAGCAGAAGCCGACCGCGCCTCCGGCCTGAGAGCCTCATTCGATCCAACCGCCGCCGAGCACCCCATCGTCGCGGTAGAACACCGCCGCCTGACCCGGCGTCACCGCTCGCTGCGGTTCGTGGAAAGTCACGCGGGCCCGCCCTTCGCGCAACGCCTCTACGGTGGCCGGCGCCCCCTCGTGACGCGCGCGGATCTTCACCGCAGCCTCGAACCGCTCGCCCGGTTGCGCGTTCACCGCGATCCAGTTCACCTCGCGCACGTCGTGCGATTCGCGCTTGAGCTCCTCCTCGTCGCCCAGCACGACCGTGTTCGTCGACGGATCGATGGCGACCACGTACACGGGCCTACCCAAAGCGACGCCCAACCCCTTGCGCTGGCCGATCGTGAACAACTGATAGCCCGGATGCCGGCCGACGACGCGCCCCCGGGTGGTGCGGAATTCCCCGGCGCGCACCTCCTCGCCCAGCCTCTGGCGCAGCAGACGGCGATGATCGTTGTCCGGCACGAAGCAGATCTCCATGCTCTCCGGCTTCTCGGCGATCCGCAGCCCGGCCTCGCGCGCGATCTCGCGAACCTGCGGCTTGGTCAGATGGCCGACCGGGAAGACGCACCGCGCCAACCTCTCCTGGGTCAGCGGGAAGAGCACGTACGATTGATCCTTGTTCACGTCGGCGCCGCGCCGCAGGAGATGCCGGCCGTCGCGCTCCTCCACGCGGGCGTAGTGCCCCGTGGCCACCTTGTGCGCGCCGATCGCGTCGGCGTACTCCAGCAGGCGCCCGAACTTCAAGTCGCGGTTGCATCGGATGCACGGATTGGGCGTGGCGCCGCGATGGTACTCCGACACGAAGTACCGGATGATCGCGTCGAACTCCTCCTCGAAGTTCAGCACGTAAAAAGGAATGCCCAGATCATCGGCTACGCGCCGCGCGTCGTACGCGTCGTCGAGCGAACAACAGCCCTGCTTGCCGGGACGCGCCGGCCTCTCCGCCCGCACGCCGTGGCGCATGAAGACCCCCGCAACGTCGTGTCCGGCCCGCCGGAGCAGGATCGCGGAAACGCTGGAATCGATGCCTCCGCTCATCGCGACGAGCACCTTCATAAGGCGGGCATTATAGTGGAAAGCGCGTTTGTTTGCCCGCCCTCCGGTCTATATAATCAGCCCTAAGCCATAAGCAGCCTTGAGAACCATGAAGCGCGTCGGATTCGTCACGTTCGGCTGCAAGGTCAGCCAATACGAGTCTCAGGCCCTGCGCGAGGCCCTGGCGGCGCGCGGCTACGAAGTCGTTCCCCCGGAGGCGCGGCCCGACCTCTACGTGATCAACACGTGCACCGTCACGGAGACCGCCTACAAGGAAGCCGAACGAATCGTCCGGCGACTCCGCCGGAAGGACCCCGCCGCGGAGTTCGCGATCACCGGCTGCGCCGCCGATTCCCACGCAGAACAGTTCCTGGGATTGCCGGGCGTCCGCCGCGTCTTCACGCATGACGAAAAGTCCGCGCTGCCGCTGGCCCTGGACGATCCGCGCCTGACGATCGACGACCTCCAGCCGTCCATCTTCGATCTCAAGATCTCGCGCTTCGACGGGCACACGCGCGCCTTCCTGAAGGTCCAGGATGGGTGCGACCTCAATTGCAGCTTCTGCATCATCCCCAAGGTGCGCGGCGGAAACGTCAGCCGGCCGATGGAAGAATGCGTCGACGAGGCGCGCCGACTGGTCGATAACGGCGCCCGGGAGATCGTCGTCACCGGCGTTCACACCGGATCGTTCGATCACGGTCTGGACGCGCTGGTGGAGAAGATGCTGTCTCTGCCGGGTTTGGCCCGCGTGCGCCTCTCGTCGATCGAAGTCACGGAGATCGGCGACCGACTCCTCAATTTGATGGCCGCGAACCTGGACCGATTCTGCCCTCATTTCCACCTGCCGCTGCAGTCGGGGGACGACGCCGTCCTGCGCGCGATGCGCCGTCGCTACAACACCGCGCAGTACCGCCGGGCCATCGACCGGATCCGCGCGAAGATCGCCGAGCCTGGACTCACGACGGACGTGATCGTCGGGTTCCCCACGGAGAGCGAAGAGGCGTTCGAACGCACCGCGGCCCTGTGCCGCGAGATCGGCTTCAGCCGCATCCACCTCTTCCCGTACAGCCGGCGCACGGGCACGGACGCGGCCGCGCTTCCGGATCTGCCGCAGCCGGTCAAGAAGGCGCGCCTGCACCGACTGGAGGATCTCGCTCGGGAGCTGGCCGAGGGGTTCGCTCGGCGCTTCGTCGGACGCGACGTCGACGTGCTCGTCGAAGAGGACGGTCGCGGCTACACGGAGCGGTATCTGCCGGCGCGCCTGCCGGGCGCGGCCGCCAACACGCTCGCGCGCGTGCGCCCGCGGACCGTCGAGAAGGGGGTGCTCCAGTGCGCGCTCTGACGCACACGATCCGTCCCACGTCCAAGAGAATGGTCGGGAAGATCCTCGAGTTCATCCGCCGCCACGACCGCTTCCTCTGCTCGGGGCACATCCGCAGCGACGGCGACGCCCTGGGGGCGCAGCTGGCGCTCAATTTCCTCCTGCGCAAGATGGGCAAGCGCTCGCACGTGGTGTGCGACCACGGGGCGATGGAGGAACTGCGATTCCTGCCGGGGGCGGACAAGGTCGGCGCCGATCCGTCGGCCCTGCGGCCGCCCTACACGGCGGTCTTCACGTGCGACTCCGGCTCGTGGCAGCGCCTGGAACGTATAAGCGCCGCGCTCGATCGCGAGGCGATCACCGTCGTCAATATCGATCATCACGCGTCCAACGAACGTTTCGGCGACATCAATTGGATCGATTCGTCGTACTCGTCGACGGGCGAGATGATTTGGACGTTGGCCAAGGCGAGCGGGGTGAAGCTGGATCGCGCCATCGCGATGAACTGCTACACCGCCATCGTGACCGATACGGGGCGGTTCTCGTTCTCGAACACGACCATCGAGACGCATCTCAACGCGGCCGAGTGCATGCGGGTCGGAGTGCGGCCCGCGGACGTGACCCGGCTTCTCTTCCGGCAGAAATCGCCGGGGCACTGGAAGATGGCGGCGTGCCTGATCCGGGACATGAAGATGTCCGAGGACGGGCGGGTGGCCTGGATTTCCATCACGCCGGCGCTCGTGCGCGAGGCCGGTTTCGAGCCGGCGGAGACGCAGGACTTCATGGACATCCTGAAGTCGATCAAGGGGGTGGACGTCGCGATCCTCTTCCGCCCGCAGGACGGCCGGGTCAAGGTGAGCTGGCGCACGGATCCGGGGATCGACGGGATCGCGCTGGCGTCCCAATGGGGCGGCGGCGGGCATCCGCGAGCCAGCGGCGCGTCGATCGAGGGATCGATGGAGGACGTCGAACGGCTCGTGATCCAGCAGACGCTCGACTTGTTGCGGGATGGAGGCGGGGCGGCATGAGCAGACCTTTCAAGCGATTGATGGAGCTGGAGAAGTTGTTCGGCGTCGACCTGTTGCCGGCATCCAAGAAGGCCGCGCCGCGGGCGCCGACTCCGGGCCGAGTCGAGGAACCTTCCGAATGGAGCGCCCTCCGCAAGGAAGTGACGGCCTGCACCCGGTGCGAGGAATTGGCTTCGACGCGGACTCAGGTCGTGTTCGGCGTCGGTTCGACGACGGCGCCGCTGATGTTCGTCGGCGAGGCGCCCGGGGAAGACGAGGACAGGAAAGGCGAGCCGTTCGTAGGTCGCGCCGGCCAGTTGTTGACGGCCACCCTGCGCAAGTGCGGCGTTTCCCGCTCGCAGGTGTACATCGGCAACGTGCTCAAGTGCCGTCCGCCCGGCAACCGCACCCCCGCGCCGCAGGAGATGATCGGCTGCATGCCCTATCTGCTGCGGCAGATTCGTCTCATCCAGCCCAAGGTGCTCTGCGTGCTGGGCAACGTAGCGGCGAAGGCGCTGCTCAATACCACGCTGGGCATCACCAAGCTCCGCGGGCGTTATCACGATTTCCAGGGCACGAAGGTGTTCGCGGCCTATCACCCGGCTTATGTCTTGCGCAACATGAACGAGCTGGGCACGTTCGAGGAGGACATCCGGCGGGCGTGCGTGGACGCGGGCCTCTTGAGATAAGATCCCCAATCCCAACTCGAAAATCCCAAGGAAACCCCAACGCGCTTCCCTCGAATCGACCTCCCCATTCCCGCACAGCTGGGGCTCCTTCGGTGATGGAACGTCCGAAGGCGCCGGGATCGCGGCGGGCAAGCGATGGCCCTGCGGAATCGTCTCTTCGTCGCGATCGCGAACCGGCCGGCGCAGAATGACGAAGGTGTATTGCTTCAGCTTCGCCGCGTCACCCACGTGCACGGACTTGCCGGCGTTGAGGATGGCCCTGAGCCCCAAGTG
>JACPRB010000210.1 GCA_016190155.1 Planctomycetota bacterium | reverse complement strand
GGTATAATCCGTGAGAATCCTCAGAATCCGAGAAATCCGTGTTGAAAGGGCGCCGTATAACATCTTCGTGCCGCGAGAATATCTTGACCGTGAGTAGTCCAGAGAAGAGGAAAAGGCGCTGGAAATCGGAAAAGTGACCACCATCCTCATCGTCGCCGGCGAGACTTCCGGCGACATCCACGGCGCGAACCTGGCGCGGGCGCTGCGCGAGCAACGTCCCGACACGCGGCTGGTCGGCGCCGGCGGGCCGCGCATGCGCGAGGCCGGTGTCGAGATCGTCGTGGATCCCGTGGGACACGCCGCCGTCGGCATCGTGGAGGCCTTCCACAACCTCCACCACTACACGCGGCTCTATCGGCTCCTCATCAGCGCGCTGCGCACGCACCGGCCCGATGCGGTCGTTCTCATCGACTTCCCCGATTTCAACCTGCGCTTCGCGGAACGCGTGAAGGATCACGGCATCCCGATCGTCTACTACATCTCGCCGCAGATCTGGGCGTGGCGGCCGGGGCGCATCAAGACGATCGCCCGGCTCGTGCGCAAGATGATCGTCATCCTCGACTTCGAGGAGGAACTCTACCGCCGCCATGGAGTCGACGTCGCGTTCGTCGGACATCCCCTGCTCGACGCCGTCCAATCGATCGAGGGCGCGGCGTTCCGGCGCGAGATGAAGGTCCCGGAGGGCGCACCCTTGATCGGTCTTCTGCCGGGCAGCCGGTCGAAGCAATTCGCATCGCTGCTGCCCTTGATGGAACGGACGGCCCCGCTGATCCGGAAGGACATACCTGACGCGCGATTCGTCGTCGCGTGCGCGCCGTCCATCGATCCCCGCAAGCTCCAGGGCAGGCCGCTGCCGTCGGTGTGGGGCCGCACCCCGGAAGTGATGGCGGCCGCCGACCTGCTCATCACGGCCAGCGGCACCGCGACGCTCGAGGCGGCCATCCACGGCACGCCGATGATCGTCACGTACAAGGTCAGCACGATGACGGCCCTGACGCTGGCGCCGCTCATCCGGGTCAAGGACCTCGCGCTGGTCAACATCGTCGCGGGCCGGCGCATCATGCCGGAGTTCTATCAGTTCAAGGCGAAGCCGGAGCTGCTCGCGCGGGAAGCGGTGTCGATCCTGCGGGACGGGCGTCTTCCCGAGATGCGCCGGCAGCTCGCGGAGGTGCGGCGCAAGCTCGGGGAGGCGGGAGCGTCGAAGCGGGCGGCCACCGAGGTGCTTAAGGTGGTCGAGGAACGTCCCCGGATGCGGCAGGCCGGTAGTCGAACCCTCGATATACGCGAAACATGAATGGGCGCCCCCGAACCAGGGTGACCACTTCATCCTCCAGTCTGACTTCACGGAAATAGCGGCGAAGCGCGGCCGAGGCCTTGGCGGACCGATCCGAGCCCTCGACGATGATCGTCGCGTCCTTGCCCGCAAGGGTCTCCGGGGCGACCCAGTTCGCGTATTGGAGGCCATCTTCTCCGATCAGGTGCTTCCCGTGAACGTGATGCGGAGCGCGTAGATGAAACGCCATCTGGCTCGCGCACGCGTACTTGCGACCAATGCCCAGATAGAAACTGCCCGGCGGCAGAGAGGAATGGGCGACGCGAGCGCGTTCGGCGGCAACCTCCCACCCGTAGAGGCCTTTCACCGGTGCCAACCCCGGCAGAATGAAGAGAACGTGCGCGACCAGCCCCAGAAACGCCGCCGCAGATATGGCGACAAGCCGGAGCCTTTGATCGAGATAGAAGCGGCCCATGGCACTCTCGCCGCGCGCGACGATCCCCGCCATGAGCACCGCCAAGCCCAGGAATCCCGGCAGCGGCCAAAGCAGGTGGGTTGAGCGCTTGCATCCCACGAGCAGGAAGAAGACAAAGATAGGCACGAAGGACCAAAACAGATAACGCTCCTCCGCGCGCTCGGATCGGCGGGCGCGCCAAGCGGCAAGGGCGGCCAGGGGCAACGTCAACGGTACAACCCCCAACCACTGCTGGAGCAGGAACTTTGCCCCCTCGATCGCGCTGATCCCGCCGCCTTGTTCCAGGCGTTCTACGCTCTGGTATCGAAGCGACGCCCAGTGGTGCGCGTGGTTCCAGTAGAGCACCGGGGCGAAAACGACCAGCGCACCGAGGATCGCGGCGTACGGCCCGAGCGTGGCCAGGCACCTGCGATGGCGAGGCGATTGGACCAGATAGAGCGCCACTCCGGGCACGAAGAAGCACATCGTGTATTTGGACAACATGCCCGCGCCCACCACGGCACCGGCAGCCCACCACCACCCCATGCCGCCCGATTCAATCGCTTTCCATCCGACCGTCATCGCCAGCGCCCAGAAAAAGAGCAACGGCGAGTCGGGAAAGCCCGCGCCGCCGACCAGGAACGTGATCGGCTGGATCCAAGAGAGCAAGACCGCCCATAAGGGAGCCCGCTCGCCGTAAAGACGCCCTGAGACGCAGGCAAGGATCGCCGTCGCACCCATGGCAAAGAGTGTCGGGAAGAAACGTATGCCAAGCGCGGTGTCGCCGAACAGGGCGCATCCCGCAGCGATGACCCACGCGATCATCGGCGGATGGTCGTGATAGCTCCAATCGAGGTGCTTGGCGAAATTCCAATGATAGGCCTCCTCGGGGGTCAGCGGCACCAAGGCTGCAACCAGCCCTCGCGCGATGGCCGCCGCAAGGAGCCACCGACCCCACGTCGGAATACGCGCTATCGCTTGGCAAACGCCCATTGCTGACTCGTCAAGACAGTGAACAGCGTCCCCGCTGCGATGCCGAGCGACGCGGCAAGAACGTAGTGGATTCCCGATAGGGCATGCATAACCGCGAGTTGCGTGAGCAGGCCGCCGGCGGCCCCCAGCACATAGATCGCGTACGAACGCGCCACGCCCGCCCGGCGGGCGCGAAACGTCCACGATCGGTTGAGCGCGTAGTTCGCCGTCATCGAGAGGGCGAAAGCGCAGACCACGGACCCTGTACGTCCCCAGCGCGCTCCTTCGACCAGCGCGCAGAGGATCGCCATGTGCACGGCATATCCGATTCCACCGGTGATGAGGAATTTCGCCAGCCGCCACGGCCATGCGTTGAGATCGCGATACAGCGCCCATACCTGCTTGAGAAACTCGCGCCGCTCACGAGAGCCGAACTTGCTGTCGCCGGTCCGGCGATCCGCGAATCGGATCGGCACTTCGACCACGCGGGCCCCCCGCGTCCGAGCGAGGATCTCCAGCAGGATCTTGAATCCGCGGGGCTTGAGCTCCTCGTAACGCAACAGGGAGCGCCGCACGCAGAAGAACCCCGCCATCGGATCGCGCACTCCGGTGATGGGGCGGGCCAGCAGCGTGCCGGCCAGCGAAACCCACCGGCGCCACCGCGGCCATGCGTCAATCTCACCGCCAACGGCGTAGCGGCTGCCGACGGCGATATCGGCCCCCGCTCGCACGGCCTCGATCAACGCCGGAATCGCTTCGGGAGGGTGGCTCAGGTCCGCGTCCATCACGACGCAGACCCCGCTCGAAGCCTCAGCCAGGCCACGAAGCACCGCCGTCGCCAGGCCCCGCTCCCTTGAGCGCTCGACGGTCCTCACGGGATAGCGCCGGGCCAGACCGCGGGCGACGCTCGCGGTGCCGTCGGGAGATGCGTCATCGACCACCAGGATCTCCGCCTGCGGGATCACCTCAGCGATGCGCGCCACGAGCGCCGGAAGATTCCCGGCTTCATTGTAGGTCGGAAGGACAATCGTGGCGCGAATCCCGACGGCCGCGGACTCGTGCAGACTCATCACACGGACACCTCCGGAATCGACCGCGCGATGTTGCAAATCCGCCCGGAAAATCGTAGTCATGGCGGCCATGGAGTTCCCCACCACCTTGTGGACCACGATCCGCAACGCGGGACGACAGGACCCCCCGGCCGCCAACCGCGTGGTCCAGCGCTACCGTCCCGCCGTCGTGGGATTCCTCCGGCAGCACGGCTTCTCCGAAGCGGACAGCGAAGACCTCGCCCAGGACGTCCTCCTTCGCCTCTTCGGAGAGGACATCCTGGCCCGCGCGGAGCAGGCCCGCGGGCGGTTCCGGACACTCCTGATCGCCGTCACCAAGCAGGTGATGTACGACGAATGGCGCAGGCGCTCCGCCCGGAAACGCGGCGGAGGCGCCAAGCGCGTCGACCTCGAGCAGGCTCCGGAGCCCGAGATCCGCATGACCGATCCCGTCGAGGATGAGCAATTCGATCGCGGCTGGGCGACGAATCTGATGAGCCTCGCCCTCGACCGCCTGCGGGAGGAGTGCGAGGGCACGGGCCGCGCGTACCATCAGGCCCTGAGGATGCACCTCGAAGGCGCCTCATACGCCCAGATCGCCGGGGTGCTCGCAACCAGCCTCACGAACGTCAGCACGTGGATTCGCCGCGCCAAGCTCCGGGTCCGGCACTACGTCGACGACGAGGTCCGCACGTACTGCTCGTCGCCCGAGGAGTACCGCCATGACGCGCCGTACGTGGCGCGCTTGCTGGGACAGGGGCCGTAGAGGGGAAGGCTCATCCGCCGCGCTGCGTGCGTCTCAAGAAAACGCGAGCTCTCCCGCTGATGATCCCAAGCGTCACGATCAGCGGGATGGCCCACCCTATGCCTCCGCCGCGGAGCGTGCCCGCCACGCACGGGCACGGGAAGATGCCGAAGCATGGAAACTCATAGCACTCAGACGAGAGTTCTTCCTCCTCGTCCTCGTAGCTGAGGGGCAACGGCCTATCGACCTGAACGGTGTAATCCGGCCCTGCCGCCGGATCGAACTCCTTCCACTCGGATAGCAGGCCCCGATCATCCTGGGCCCGGCAACGCCAATGATACGAACCGCTAAACCAGTAGTTATCCTGTGCTTCGGATACGCCGGGACCTTCAGTGAAGTTTCCGCTCCTGACGTAGAGGCCGTCGAATGGTGCGTCATTCCTCTCTCCCTCCAGCAGAATGCGCGCCGATCTCCCGGTGCCCGAAGATACGAACGCACGAAAGTAAAGCTGTGACCTCTCGGTAACGAACCCGGCCGGCTCGGCGGGTCCGCCCGGGGAAGTGGACTGCGCAAGATCTGTGGGTGCAGGCGGCATTTCCGAGAAAGGGTAGCCGATTACCTCGACATCATCGATGAACCAGCCTGCACGGGCGCGGAACCGGTCGTCCGACACTCCGAATCGGAATCGAAGGCGCACGGCGCCCCACGAAGGCTCCAGGAAGACCTTGTGTTGATGCCATCTTCCCGTCGTCTCACATTGGCCTCCCCGCGGATCCCAGGATACTCGAAGTTCCTGCACCGTAGTGGCAAATTCGTCCTTGGAGATCTCCAGGCTGCGTGAATCATAAAAACCGTCGGTATCATAGGCGCACCAGAACGAAACCACCACGCCGGCCCAACCTGCGAGCGGAAGGAGCGGAGAGGTCGCCGTGCCTGAATTGGCGCCGCTCAGTCCATAGTCCGTGCCGTTGTTGTAGTTGAGGCTATGGGGGGCGCTGACAAACGGGGCATCCCCCCACTGCAGGATCAGCGAAGGGGTGGCATCCGCCGCCCACTGAACCGGCGGCACCGAACTATCGAACGTCCATCCAGGCGCGCCGTCATCGAACCTCTCCGACAGCAACATCGTCTGCGCCCCAGCCTCCGAGGATCCTGTGGCCAAGATGACCAGCACCCACTTGCGGAACATTCGGCACCTCCTTCACGTTCGGGTCCGCAATTTCATCCGGAAACCGAGGTGCCGTGTTGCAGGATTTCGCTTGAGGACACCGGTTCGAAGACCAAACACTCTCCCAGCGCGCCCGCCCCAACGACCTCGGTTGGTTGCGGCGCCGGCCGCGCGGCGCCCTACGGCTCCGTCGAGACCTCCCCGAGCGCAAGGAGAAGCGCCTTCCGCGCCTCATTCAACCCGGTCCCGACACCGATGAAATCCAGAGTCGGTTCCCCGTCACGCACTCCCGCACACACGATCAACCGCAAGGGAATCTCCAGCAGCCCCCATTCCAGCCCGACCGCCGCCCCCAGCACTTCCTCCTCCCCGTCGAACGCGGATCGAATCCTCTCCAACGGCTCCACCCGAACGCGTAGACTGCTGCCCGCGATCATCCACGCGCGATCCAACCCACGAAACCACGTGTATCCCGCCAGAAGCGGAGGCGCCAGCGCCAGGTCGATCGCCTTCCACTCCCGGACCCGCCACACGTCCTCCCGCAGGCGCTGCTCCATCTTCGGAACGTAGCGCGAAAAATACGTCTTGCGGAACGCGTCGAAAAGCACGTTCCGTTGCTCGTACTGCAACTCCTCCTGATCGACGGGATACAGACCGTACCCGTCGACGAGATACCTTCTCTCGCGCTCCACCCAATGCGTCAGGAACGTGCGACACGGCGCCTCCAGCACCCCGCCATCCCCGAGCTGCAGGATTCGGCTCGCCATCGACGCATCGGCCTCCTGCGCCAGCGAGTAGCACCCTGAACGCGGGAACACAGCTCGCCCGGTCTCGACGACCGTCGCCGTCAGCGTGGCCGGAAGGCCGAAAAGCCCATCGAGCCCTGACGCCAACCATCCTTCCGACAAGAGAAGCGCGTCGCAATCCGCCGCCGACACGGCCTTGTCCAGATCCGCCCGCATGATCCTGTCATAGAGCGAGCGCGCCTCAGCCGCGTCCATCGTCCCGGACGACCCCCTCGCACCCGTGCAAGCCAGCCAACAGCTCACCAGCATCGCCATTCGATGTCTTCGCTCTGGGTCCTCAGCGTCCTCCGGTGTTGGGGTTCGGGTTTGGGTTTTCTCTGCGTCCTCTGCGCATCCGAGAAAACTCATCCCGTGTTGCGGAAAACTTTATAATGCGCCCGCGTGTCCGACTCAACCTTTCTGATCTGCCTGGCCGACGGAAGACGCTACCCGGCCGGCGAAGTGCGAGGAGGACCCTGCCCTTCGTGCGGAGGCCCCTTGGTCGACGAGCGGCAAATCCAATCCCGGCTCCGTCCCGACCCACCCGACGCCCTCGCGGGCGCGCCGGACGAAGCCAAAGCCGCCGCGCAAGATCCCAAGAACCTCTTCGGGGACTTCGTCCTCGTCAAAGACATCGGCCAAGGCGGCCACGGCGCGGTGGTCAAGGCCTGGCAGAAATCACTCGGACGCACCGTGGCACTCAAGTTCATCCGCTCCGACGAGCCCGATCTGTCCGACCGCTTCCTGCGCGAAGCCCAGCTCGCGGCGAAGTTCTCCCATCCCCACATCGTTCCGATCCATCAGATCGGCTCCATCGACGGGCGCGCCTACATCGCCATGGAGTTCATCGACGGAGAGACGCTCGACCGGCTGGACATCGAGCCGCGCGAAGCCGTCCGGCTCTTCCGCGACGCCGCGCTGGCGATCCAATACGCCCACGAGCAAGGCATCGTCCATCGCGATTTGAAGCCGCAGAACCTCATCCGCGATCGGCGCGGCCACGTCTGGGTCATGGACTTCGGAATCGCCCGTCCGCTCGCCAGAGGCGCCACCCTCACGCGCACCGGCGTCATCGTAGGAACGCCCGCCTACATGCCGCCCGAGCAGGCATCCGGCCTGCGCTGCGACGCCCGCAGCGACGTCTATGGCCTGGGCGCGACGTTCTACGAGGTCCTGACGGGCCGTCCGCCCATCGACGCGCCGACGCCGCTGGAGATCCTCCGCAGGATCGGCGCCGAGGAACCCGACGCGCCGCGGCGGATCAAACCCGCCATCGACCGCGACCTGGAGACGATCCTGCTCAAGTGCGTGGACAAGGACCGCGAGCGGCGTTATCCGTCGGCGGCCGCCCTCGCGAAGGATCTCGAGCTCTACCTGAACGGCGAACCGATCCTGGCGCGGCCTCCGAGCGCGCTGTACCGGTTTCGCAAGCGGCTCGTCAAACGCAAGGCGATCGTGGCGATCGTGCTCCTGCTGGCCGTCCTAGCCGCCGCGTACCAGATCATGCGCGGCAAGAACGTGCGTTTGATCGCCGCGCAGCAAGAACGCCTGCGACAGATGCCTCTGGCCGTGGATGCGGCGATGCAACGACGACGCGCGGGTGATCTCGAGGGAGCCGGTCCGTATGCCCGCGAAGCCGACCGCCTCTGCCGGCAAGCGATCGCGGAGTCACCTGGCCTGGCGGAGCCGCATTACTGGCTGGGTCGGATCCGCCGAGCGGAGGGCCGGGACGAGGAGGCTCTGGGGCACCAGCGGGACGCCCTCTCGAAGGACCCCGGCTACGCGCCCGCGGCGCAGGAAATCGCCGCGCTGAGCGCTCGCCGGTACTTCGACCGCATCCGCTCAAGGGAGCAGATGCTCGAATCGATGCGACAGCTCAAGATCGCCCTGGCCGATCCGCGCGCGGCTCACATGCGCCTCGCCAAGGGTCTGGTCGCGTGGCTTCGGGGCGATCTCGATACCGCCGCCGCGCTCCTTCAGGAAGCCTCGCAAGAGGCCCCGTTCGAGGAAGAGAGCATCGAGGCGCGGGCGATGCTGGAGATGGAGAGGGGCCGCTTCGAGGAATCGGTGCGCCGGTGGACGGCGGGTCTGGATCGCAACCGCGCCTATTGGCCTTTGAGGGGTATCCACTTGACTCAACTACCCGCTATATATTGTGTCTCTCAGTCGCCACGAGCTCGGGGAACGGGACAGGATCAATGGCCACGGCTTGTTCCGCGAGCCTGTAGAAGAGCTTGCCCCGATGCCCTGACGTCCGGCGATTGAACCGGAAGGTGAACTCATCGAGGTAGTAATCCAGCTGCTCTCGGGAGACCCCACCCTGATGTGTGCCCAGCAACCAGCGCTTCAGCAGAGAAGCGACCCGATGTACCCGCGGCAAGAGCGTGGATGCCGTCTTCCCGCTTCCGCTGATGACCCTGAGCTTGTGTTTGTATTTGAGGCCTTGCAAGCCCTCGTACCCCTCCCACCCATCAGTGATCACCGTGGATCCCGGCTCGACAGCCTCCTTCACGAAAGCGTGGAGGCTTCGGGCGGAGGCGTCCGGAATGCGGCGCAGGCGGATGCGCCCAATGCCTTCACCATCGACCTGCGCAGCTACCGCTACCAAGGCCTTGTTTCCCAAGTGCCTACGACCTCCTCCGGGCTCGACGCCGCCCACATAGGTTTCGTCCACCTCGACCTTGCCGGTCAATCGATCGCGTCCGGGCCGGAGCATGGCGCGTCTGAGCTTTTGCAAGCAGGCCCAAGCCGTTTCGTAGCTTCCCAGCCCAAGCAGTCGCTGCAGGCCAAGGGCACTGATCCCCTGTTTCTGGTTGGTGACCCACCACATGGCCCGGAACCACGTGCGCAGAGGAAGGTGGCTGCGGTGGAAGATCGTTCCGGCGGTGACCGAGGCTTGATGTCCACAATTGCCGCACTTGATCGGCCCTCGCTTCATCGGCCAGCCTGGGCCGGCGCAGCGTGGGCAGCGAAAGCCCCCGGGCCAGCGCAGTTGAGCCAGATAGGCACGGCAATCGGCCTCCGTCGAGAACCGACGCTCGAACTCGGCGAGGGTGGGTGGGTAATCCTCTATGCCTCCTACCACTACCCGTTGGGGATAGTTGAGTCAAGTGGATACCCCTCTGGCCTTTTCTGGAGGGGCGCGCCCAGGCGCGCATGAGATGGGCCTTCGTCTTGCGGGAAGAGGGAAGGGATCCGGCGCCGCTGGTCGAATCCGCGATGCGGGATTACGCGGAGGCCGCGCGGCTGTGCCCCGAGATCGAGCCCCGGGTGCGGCGGATGATGGAGATGGGGCCTTTTCGCGACTAATCGGGTACGCTTGCACGCTTCGAACACGTGCACGGATCTTTGCCGCACGTCTTGCAATCGTCGTCGGCCCACGCCTCCAGCAGGAGCACGCCGACGTAGACCGTGACGTACACCACGGCCCCGACCACGTAGAGCGCCCCCATGCCGATGTCCTGCAGCGCGCCGTTCGTCCGCGCCACCCGCCGTGCCGCGCCGACGTCCAGCTTCACGGTGGTCTCGCGCCCCGCGCGAAGGACGACGTCCACATCCTCGCGGGAAATCCTCTCTCCCTTGATGCGAACGCGGTATTCCCCCGGCTCCAGATCCGAGATCACCAGGGGTTGCGTCTGGCTGACCCCCCGCGCCACTTCGCGCCCATCGCGTGTCACCTTGAAGCCATAGCCTCGCCGCAGATGGTCCCCTTTGACGGCCACGAGCGCCAGGGACGACTTCTCGCCCCCCGTCTCCCGCTCGCTCACGTCTACCACGCTGCATCCTTGAAGCGCCAGACAGGCGCTCAAGATCGCCGCCGTCGCGCGCATGCGGAGCCTCCCTTCTATCCACTCCTAAGTCTAGCGCCGCGTCTTCCGGCCGGTTCGCGAACCTTGCGCCAGATCCATCCGGATCAGGACGAGTCGCGACACTACGTATGTTGAAATTTCGGAGTTACGCTCCGAACTTTCTCGCTATAATCCAGGCATGATTCGCAGGCCCAGGCATGTCGAGGAAATCCTTCGCCGGCTCAAGCGCACCCCCGTGGTGGGCATGGTCGGTCCTCGACAGGCGGGCAAGACCACCCTCGCGGGTCAGGTCGCCGTCGCGGCCCGTACGCCCGTCCACCGGTTCGATCTCGAAGACAGCCGCGATCTCGATCGACTGGCCGATCCCATGGCCGCTTTGGAGCCCCTACGCGGCTTGGTGATCCTCGACGAGGTCCAGCACCGCCCCGATCTCTTCCCGACGCTGCGCGTGTTGGCCGATCGACGCGGAACCCCGGCCCGCTTCTTGATTCTGGGAAGCGCGTCCCCTGGCCTGCTGCGGCAGTCCTCCGAGTCGCTTGCGGGCAGGATCGCCTACCACGAACTCGGCGGACTCGAACTGACGGAAGTCGGTCCCGGGAATCTCGACAAGCTCTGGCTGCGCGGGGGATTCCCTCGCTCCTTTCTCGCTCGGAGCGAATCGCAGAGCTTCGAGTGGCGCCGCTGGCTCGTCCGCTCCTATCTCGAGCGCGACATGCCGCTCCTGGGCGCCCCGGCGGCTTCGGAAACCATGCGCCGGTTCTGGACGATGCTCGCCCACGTCCATGGGAACGTCTGGAACGCGTCGGAGCTCGCCCGATCCTTCGGAGTCTCGGATAAGACCGTTCGCGGTTACCTTGATTTCCTCGCCTCCACGTACATGGTACGGATCCTGCCCCCCTGGCACGAGAACCTCGGGAAACGACAGGTGAAATCCCCCAAAGTCTTCTTTCGCGACTGTGGACTCCTGCATGTGCTCTCCGACATACGCACGCACCAGGCGCTGCTGGACCACCCACGCTGCGGAGCCTCCTGGGAAGGCTTCGCGATCGAGGAGGTCTTGCGCCACTCGCGCACATCGCCCGAAGAGTGTTATTTCTGGGCCACCCACCGCGGCACGGAGCTCGACTTGCTCATCGTGCGTGGAAGACAGCGCCTCGGATTCGAGGTCAAGCGCTCGCCGTCTCCGGGTCTTACCCCCTCCATGCGAATTGCGCTGACCGATTTGAAGCTCTCGCGGCTGATCGTCGTCCACTCGGGCACGAAGCGCTATCCGCTCGGCCGGCTTGTGGAGGCGGTGCCGCTCAAGGACATCGGGAAGACGTTATGACCGGGACCGAGCCCGGTCTTACTCTTCTTCACGCTGGATCCGCGCCGGTGCTTCCGCGGCCAGGACGCGAACGACACCGTGATCTTGCGTCAGCCTCAGGCCGGCCTTGCCGACAACGGTGCGCAGCAGTTCCTCCCATTTGAGTCCATTGACGGTCACGGTTACGGTGCCTTTGACCTCGCGATCGATCACCATGCTTGCGTGCGCCTCCCTTGCCATATGGCTTAAGAGGGTATAGGCATCGGCATTCTCGCACTGGAGGCTGAATATAAACTCATCACCGGAGTACACCACATCGCCCGTGTAGCCAGCGCCGTGCAAGTCTATAGGGACGCCCACCCGCACCACCCGCCTCTCCGCCCTCTCCACCATCGGAACCGATTCCGTCTTCATCGCCGCCGGCTGCAGCCGCCCATGAACCGAGTACTTCCCGCCGAACGCGAAGAACACCGACAGCGCCGACAAGATGACCCCCGTTCGGTACAGCCCGCGACCGAGAACAGCGCCGCCCGACTCCCGAACACCCCCTCGAGCCCCTAGCCAGAAAGCCAACGCCATCACGGCGGGAATCACCGTGACGCCGGCCAGGATACGTGAGGCCAACAAGATGCCCTTCTGGTCGGACTGGGATATCCCGGCCGCTCCGCCCAACCCGGCCAAGTACACAAGAAACCACGCGACCGTGACGCTAAGCGCCGCAAGAAGACCGCTCAGAAACCCCATCGACGCCAGCCCGCTTGTCCGCTGTGTCATTCCTCACCTCGAATTCGACTTGAGAACCTTCCAGCGACCTTCCCGCCGCTCTAAGCTCACACGAAAGAACGATCCATCAAGGCGAAAATGCACTTCGGCTCGTTCGAGATCCGGCGCGAGCACTTCCTTCGTCAGTCGCACCTCCACGCCCCTCTTCAGCGCCTCCACGAACTTGCGCTCCTCCTCCGGCACTTCTTGCGGAAGAAACGAGGCCGCCTCACCCCTCTCGAACCCTCCTTCCATGCCGCGCGCCAAGACCGACACCTCGCTCGCCCTCACAATCGCCTCATCGAGAGCGCGAGTCCCCCTCATCCCAAACAACACCACCGCCAAGATCCCGAACATCGTAGCCGCAATGGCACCGCCCCTTCCGCGAAGCCGACCCCGAGCTTCCCGCACATGATCCATCGCGGCCAAGCCAAACCCCAACGCCACGATCCCCGTCAACAGCGACGCAAAGGTAAAGCACGCGTAGGTGGCCCAATACCAATCCAGGTCCGCGAGATCAGCCGTGCCCGTCATCGACGCCCCAACGATCGACACGATGGTAAATCCGAGCACGCACATCAGCGCCGGAAACCCCGCCAGAAACGCCAAAACGGCCAGCAGGCTCATCCGAGTCTCCGGAGCGGGCGCCTCCATGGAGACAACCGCAGTCGAGGGACGCTCCGGCTCACGATACGCATTCTGCACGACCGGATTCGCAACCCTGACCCTCACCCGCGGCCCCTTCGGCGCTTGCTCCGCGCCGCCGCGCGACCGCACATATCCCTTCCAAATGTCCAGCGCGAGCGCCATGCCCCAGAAGACGCTCACGCAAACAGGAGGAACGATCGTGCCCCACACCAGCACGAAGAACAGCCACAACGCGGCGTTGACGATCACGAACTTCCCGAGCTTCTCGATCTGCACCGGCGTAATCGACGCCCTTACGTCGCGCAGCACCGCCGCATCGAAACCCGGCCTCCCGCCCGCGCGCAACGTGATGTCCCCGTCGCCCGACCGGATCGACAGCGCCGCTCCGCCGCCGCCGATCGTCCCCACGGCCGTTCGGTCGCTCACCGCGCCGCCCGCAGGCGCCGCGATCTCTCCTTCCTTCGTGAAGACCTGGTACCGCACCGAGGCCTCCGGCGCCAACGCCACCGCGATGCTGCCATCACCCGACTCGATCGCCGTCCGCCCCTTCGTCACGGCCAGACGCGAAATCGAGATGCTGCCGTCGCCGCTGCGAACCTCGATGTCCTCGCCCTTGAGACCGGCGATCGAAAGGTCGCCGTCCCCACCCACGATCGAGATCCGCCCCTCCAGCTCGCTGCCCGAGAAAGCCCCGTCCTGCAACCGGACCGCGAGCGCGCCCGACAACGCCGTCACCGTCACGTCGCCATCCCCGCCGGCGATGTCCAGCTCCACCCCCTTCGGCACGAACACGTCGATCGATTCCGTATCGTCCCGAGCGTGAAGGGTCCGATCCAGCAGCGAGAATCCTCCCTCCACTCGAAGTCCGATCTCGTCCCGATCCCACGTGCTCACGTGCACCGAGGCCTCGCCGCACCGTACGGCCATCGAGCGATTGGACGCCGTCCCGATCGCCTTGCCGGCCGTCAGATCGAGGATCGGCACTTCGCGCGACGGCACGCGCGTCACGCGCACCTGCGAGACGTCCGTGCCCATGTGGCTGGCGCGCTGGTAGCGCCGATCCGGCTCGTTCTCCAGCGCCTTGAGCACCACGTCGTCGATGCGCACGTCGATCGCGATCCGACGCGAGGGCGGCTCGAACTTCCCCATCGGCAGCCCGCCCGTCAGCATCTCATAGAGCACCACGCCCAGCGAGTAGATGTCCGCGCGATGGTCCACCGTCTTCATATTGTCGCGCTGCTCGGGCGCCATGTACTCCATCGTCCCCATCACGACGTTCGTCTGCGTCAGCGACGCCGCGGCCGTCTCGCCCTTGACGATCTTCGCCAGCCCGAAATCCGCGATCTTGGGGACGCCGTCGCGAGCCAGGATGATGTTCTCCGGCTTGATGTCGCGGTGGATGACGCCCTTGGAGTGCGCGTACTCCATCGCGTCGCACAGCAGCGGCACGATCTTCAGCGCCTCCTCGGGCGCGAGCTTCTTCTCCACCAGGATGTCGCGCAGGCTCGCCCCCTCGACGAACTCCATCACGAAGTAGTAGATCTCGCCCTGCACCCCCATGTCGTGGATCGCCACGATGTTCGGGTGCGACAGATTCGCCAGCGCCAGCGCCTCGCGCTTGAATCGCTGCACGAACTCCGGGTCGACGGCGAACTTCGGCGGAAGCACTTTGATGGCGACGGTGCGCCGGAGCATCGTATGCGTGGCCCGGTAGACCGCCCCCATGCCGCCACGGCCGATGAACTGATCGATGCGATATTGCCCGAGGAGCGCTCCGACCGGCAGGACCTCGTCGTCGCGCAGCGTCTCGGGCCGGAAACCGGGCTCGTACGGCACGGTGGGCGCCTTGGGCAGGCTCACCTCCGCGCCGCACTCGACGCAGTTCGCCGCGTCGCCGGCCGCTTCGAACGTCTTATGGCACGCCTCGCAGTTCAGAAGCATGGTAAGGTCACTATCGCAAACCCAATGCCATCGGACGACACTCCAACTCCAGAAAGCGCAACCACTTACGACCGACCATTTAAACGCCGCGCTCGCGTTGAAAGGAACTTTAAGCGCGACTGCAAGTTTGACTCGCTCGTAGAGAGTCGCTTCCTTGCGAGCGAGTCATCCTCCGAAGCTCGCGAAACCTCGAAAATGACGCGAAAGCGAAGGAGGATCTCCATGCAAACTGTTTGAGCATGGTCTTTACGAGAGACTCAAGTTTCACACCTTTTCCCGCTGCTGAAGGTACGCGTACGCCACCACCAATCCGCCGATCGGCGCGGTGAACCACAGGATCACGACGCCAAGGTATGGAATTGCTATCGGCCCCATAGCGAGCAACATGGAGAAGAGCATCAATCCGAAGTGGTTCCAGAACTCGGGCCTGCCCGTCATCCGCCAGCTCGCCCGCAGTGCCCGAATCGGCCCCATCCCTCGATCCATGACCAGGTAGTAACCATAAATCCACTTCGTGCAGAAGAACAGCCAGAGAGGTAACCAGAGCAGGAAGAGAGGGACGATCAGCAAGCACCCCCAACGGAAAAGTAAGCAGGGCGTGAAAGCCAGAACAGCCGGCAACAGCTGCAGAAAATACGCCACCACCAGCGCGAAGAACCGAGCGAAACCGCTGAACAGCAACCCGAAACTCGCGCGACGCTGCGGATCACGATGCGCCGCTAGATACATCATGCACATCCCGCCCGTAAGCGGGGCCAAGAGCACCCCGAGCGTGACCACGGTCAACAAAGTCATCACGACGGTGGCCGCGAACAGCTTCGCCCAGTTCGCGCGATACACCTCCATCGCGCGCGTGAAGCACAACCCCACCGGCGGCACATTCCCGCTCCTCTCCGCCCTGTACCGCGTCACCTCGCCCACATCCGTCGCGATCTGACTCGCCCGCTGGTAACGCCGCTCTGGATCCGTCTCGAGCGCTTTGAGCACCACGTCGTCGATGCGCGCGTCCACCGCCGCCTTGCGCGAAGGCGGATCGAACCGCCCGATCGGCAGCTCACCTGTCAGCATCTCGTAGAAGACGACCCCCATCGAGAAGATGTCCGCCCGATGATCCACCGTCTTGAACGCGTCGCGCTGCTCGGGCGCCATGTAGTCCGTCGTTCCCATGATGACGTTCGTCTGCGTCAGCGTGGGCGTCGAGCGATCGCCGCGCACCATCTTCGCCAGCCCGAAATCGGCCACCTTCGCGTTGCCTTCCCGGTCGATCAGGATATTCTCCGGCTTGATGTCGCGATGAACGATCTGGCGCGCGTGCGCGTACTCCAACGCGGCGCAAAGCTGAGGGATGAGCTTGAGCACCTCCACCGGCTCCATTTTCCGCGCCGAAAGCACGTCGCGCAGATTGACGCCGTCGACGTACTCCATGACGAAATAGTAGATCGCCCCCTGCACCCCCATGTCGTGGATCGTCACGATGTTCGGGTGCGACAGGTTCGCCAGCGCCTGCGCCTCCCGCTTGAACCGCTCGACGAACTCGAGGTCGGACGCGAATTGCGGCGAGAGCACCTTGATCGCGACCGCGCGCTGCAGCATCGTGTGCGTGCCGCGATAGACCGCGCCCATGCCCCCGCGCCCGAGGAACTTCTGGATCTCGTACTGGCCCAGGCGCATTCCACCCGCAAGAACCTCGCCCTCACCGATCGTCTGCGGCGACAGCTCCATCGCGGACACGTCCCGCAGACGCACATCCGCGCCGCAATGAGCACACGGGATGATCTCTCCCGACCACGACTCCGGTCCCTCGAACGTCTTCTTGCAGGCGTCGCAAGGCAGGATCACGGCGAAACCCCCTCGAGATCCGACGCGCCGTCCTGCCGGACGTTACCGACCTCCAATCCGTAGTCCCTGAGCTTCTTGTTGAGCGTCGGCCATGAAATCCCCAGCATCTGCGCGGCTTCGCCCTTCTTGCCCCCCGTTCGTTCCAGTGCCCGGCGGACGCACCACTTCTCCATCTCCTCCAGGTTGACCGGCGGATCTCCCGCCTGCGGCGCTGACCCCGTGCGCACCTCCGCGGGGATGTGCGCCAACTCGACGGCCGCCCCGTCCGCGAGAATGACCGCGCGCTCGATCACATTCTCCAGCTCGCGTACGTTCCCCGGCCAGGTGTATTCCACGAGCGCCCGCATCGCGGCCGGAGCGATCTCCCGCACGGACTTCTTCACGCGCGCCCGGACCCGCTCCAGCAAGTGCCGCGCCAGCGCCGGAATGTCCTCCCGCCGTTCGCGCAGCGGCGGAAGGGGGATCGTGACCACCGCGAGCCGATAATACAGATCCTCACGGAATTGCCCCGCCTTCATCGCCTGCGCGAGGTCCCGGTTCGTCGCCGCCACGATCCGCACGTCCACCGAACGCGGCCGCGCGCCGCCCACGCGAAAGAACGTGCGATCCGCCAGAAACCGCAGGAGCTTCGCCTGCAGCGCCAGCGAGATCTCGCCGATCTCGTCCAAAAAGAGCGTCCCACCCTCCGCCGTTTCTACCTTGCCCGGCTGCGTCTTCACCGCGCCCGTGAACGCGCCCTTCTCGTG
>JACPRB010000017.1 GCA_016190155.1 Planctomycetota bacterium | reverse complement strand
GTTCAGGCAACCGACTCGGTCCAAAGCGGTTGCGTCCGTTCTCGAAAGGAATCTCTGCGTCCTCAGCGTCCTCTGGTGTTGGATTCTTCTCAGGGTTCTCTGGTCCCCTCTGCGCCCCCTCACCCATGCCCCGTTTGGTTGCGGCGCAGCCGCGCTGCGTCCTCCGGTGTTGGCCTTTTTCAGCGTCCTCTGCACCCCAAATGCGTCACAATCATAGACGACCATGATCGACATCGCCCTCGCCTGCGCCCTCGCCTGCTCCCAGACCCCCGACGACGTCGCCCAACGCGTCCACGAACTCGTCAAGAGGGTCGAAGCCGGCGACCTGCAGACCGTCGACGAAGGAGTGGTGGCGCTCGTGCAACTGGGCCCGGCCGCCCTCGGCGCCATCAAGGCCGAGCTCCCCACGGCCTCGCCCGACACCCGCTACCGGCTCGAGGGCGCCATCAAGCAAATCGAACGCGACCTCCGGCGCCGCCGCGCGATGGGCATCCCGTCGCACATCACGCTCGCCGCCGACCGCGAACCGCTGCCCGACATCGTCGAACGCCTGCGGCGGCTCGGCGACGTCTCCATCGACGCGCCGGACCTTCCCCAAGACCGCGTCTCCGTCCGCCTCGAGAACAGCCCCTTCTGGCTCGCCCTGGACGAAGTCTGCAAGGCGCACGGCGGCGTCATGTGGCGGACGCGCGGCCCGCGCATCGTGATCGAGAGAAGGCCCTACCGCAACGTGCCCAAAGCCGTCCACGGCAACCTGGTGTTCTTCCTTGAGGAGCTGTTCGCCTACCGATCCACCCAATTCGCAAACACGTGGCAATACTGCTCGCTCCAGGGACGCCTGGCCTGGGTGCACGCGATCCGCCCGCAAATCGCGACGCTCGCCTTCGACGAACTCGAGGATGACAAGGGCGTCGTCCTGACCCAGGGCGCGCCCTACACGTGGAGCGCAGGCGATCATCCCGATATCGACCCCCTCACCCTGCCGCTTCTGCACTCGCACCGCGTGCTGCCCGACGAAGCGGCGCAGCGACTCGCCAAATGTCGCGGCACCGTGACCGTCCGATACGTCCTGGAGACCCGCAACCTGCTCTCGATCCCCTCGCCCGCGGACGCGCGCGGCCAATCCCGCGAGGCGGGCCCCGTCACAGTCCTCGTGCGCGAAGTGACCGTCGCCGGCCATGACATGACATTGCGCGTGGACGTCCGCACCCGCGGCGACCGGATCGAGACGGCCGTCGCGCCTTCCGACTTCTCGATCCTCGACGGCAACGGCCAGTCGCATCCGGCCCGAGGGGCGCAGCAGGGTCAGAGCATCAGCCGGGACCGAGGCGAGTCCGTAACGACGACCTACTTCACGCTGCACTTCGCGCTCCCCGCGAAGGCCGAGGCGCGCTCGCTCGATCTGAGCTGGGCCGCGGATGTCGAGGAGATCGTCATCCCGTTCGATTTCAAGGGGCTTCCGTTCAAGTGAGGCGTACCGCATGAGCGTTCTGCTGCTGATCGGCGTCCTGGCGCTCGGCCAAGACGATGTCGGCCCACTCGTGGAGCGCATCGACGAGACCGATCCCGCCGCCACCTTCGACGCGATTTCCAGGCTCGTGGACCTCGCGGCCGCGGGCGCGGACGTTCAAGCCGCCGCGGAGAAATTGCCGGCGCATCTCGCGTTCTATCGGACGGCCATCCTGGAAGAGCTCTCGGCCCGCGATCGCCTGGGGGCGCGCTTTCCGGCCGAGACGCGCGTCTCCATCGATGTGACCGATCTCAACCCTCACGACGTCCTGCGCCAAATCGCCGAGCGATCGAAGGAGCCGATCGATTTGGGCCGGGCATTGTTGGCCGGCATTCAAACACCTGTCACCCTCAAGAGGAAAGATGCTCCGGTGCTCGCGCTGCTCTCGGAACTCTGCCGCAAGACGAACCTGCGGATCTGCATGTACGGAGGGCTTCCCACCGTCTACCGGGGCGGCGGAGACTCGCCGGTGTTTCAGTATCGGAACTTCCTCCTCACGTTGTCGTCGGTCCAGCGCACGCGGCGGGTCCGCTTCGGTCTGAAGGAAAGCCGATCCCTTCTGCTCACGCTCGATCTCGTCTGCGATTCCAAGGCGAATGTCGTGGGACGGTGCCCGCTGGAATGGGCGCAAGCCGTGGACGATCAGGGCCGCGTCGTGCCCATGTCCGAGGAGGACGAACCATCGGCCGACGACGATCCGCCCATCGTCAACGCCACGCCGCCGGCCGCCGTGACGATCTCGCTGAAGCTTCCCGAACAAGGCGCATCGAAGCTCTCGCGATTGCGCGGAGCATTCATCGCGCGCATGCCGGCCGAAGCCAGCCGCTTCGTGCTTCTCGATCTCCAGAGCGGCGCATCGCAAGCCGACGAACATTTCGCCGTCGAATTGGATCGGATCCACTCCGCCAACCGGCAGATCTCGGCGACCCTCCGCGTAAGACCGAAGGGGCCGGTTCAGGATTTCGTGCGGATGCCGATGGAGATCCGCATCCGGACGAGGGACGGCACGGAGCGGCTTTGCGCGGGCACGGGTCGGGACGTCGAAGGAGCCGTCGAGTACGTCATGATCCGCAACCTGATGAGCGAGGACAGTCCGGCCGGTCCGGCGCAGGAGCCGGAGTCGATCAGCATCCTCATCCATCGCGCGACGGTGGAGCGGAAGGTGCATTTCGAGCTGACGGACATAACCCTCAACTGAGAAACCGCCAATCCCGACTATCGGACGCACGAATCGGTTCTTGTCATCCCGCGTGAGGCTTTGTAGAGTGAACCCATTGAGCACGGAGGGGTCGTGAGCCAGGGAAACGGACGTACGCCAAGAGAGCCGTTCGGCCAGGTGGCCGTGCGCAAGGGTTATGTCACGCAGGAGCAAGTCCGCCACGCGCTCGAGGTGCAGCAGAACCTCGCGACCACCGGCCAGCGGCATAAGCTGATCGGCTTGGTGATGCTCGAGATGGGGATGCTCGGCACGACCGAGCTCATCGAGGTCCTGAAGGAGATCGACCAGGACCTCCATTCGGCGGCGGCTCCCCCGAGCGTTCGGCCGTCCAACTCGTAGGCTACTCCAGCGCTTCTATGCCCTGCCGCACTCCAGCGGTGGACTGAGCGCGTTTGAGCGGGCGATCCTTGTCCCACCACGCCGCGAAGTACGCGCCTCCGACGGTCGTACCCGCCAGCGCCAAGCCCGTGACCCACAGGGGAAGGCCCGCCGACGCCATTCCGTACGTAATGATCGCTCCCACCGCCCCCGTTATCACCCCCGCGAATTGAGTGAAGCCGATATCGCTGATGGAGCGATCGGACGCCAAATCGACCGCCAGCAGGGCACCGGCGGCCATCAAGCCCGTGATGCTGACGAAACGCCCGTACCGGACGAGCCCGGGAATCGCCTTATCGATCCCGTGAGACAACGGCTTCAGTCCCGCCACAGACCTCAGCAGTCCTTCAACGCCTTGCTTAGCCATGTACACTTCCCAACCGCCCACCGCCCCGGCGACTCCGGTAGCGAACGTCCATGACGCCGGCACGCCATATCGCACGACCGCGTTTCTCTTCGCAACTTCCGGCTCCTCGTTCGATTGCGCGGCCGCGCCCACCGCGCACGCAAGCTGAATGGCGACAACCAGCATCGAAATCCGCATGATCGCTCTCCTCTTCTCCCCCTCGTTCGACGAGGGATCGGGTTTCTTCCCACTTTTTGGACTTCCACCAGGTCGACGGCTATAATCCGCCTCTCATGCGCCGAGCATTGTTGACCCTACCGATCCTATTGGCCGCCTGCGCGTCCCGACCGGCGTTGCCCTCGGAAACGATGGTCCCGCCGCCGGCAAGCAAGGCGGATCCTTCACAGGCGCGCGACCAGCAGGTCCTTGCCCTGATCGATGGGCATCCCGTGACCTGGCGGCAGGTCGCGGACCATGCCATGACGCTCAATGGCCGGCAGCTCACGGATCAGTACATCGCGTGGTCCTTGAGGCAGGAGGTCATTCGATCGCTGAGCCTCTCCAACACGACGGAGGAGCTGCGCGCCCGGGCCCGCACCCTCGTGGAACAGGCCCGGCAGTCCCAGGGCGACGAGCGACTGCAGACGGTCCTTCGCGAGCGCGGCCTCACCGAGACCGAATATGTCGAGCGCTTCGTCGCCGACCCGCTCTTCGGCGAGCGCCTGCTGGCCGAGAAGGCGGTGACGATCACGCTGTTGACGGAGGCGTCCGCCGAGGTGGATATCGTCACGTTCGCGAACGAGCAGGACGCGACGGACTTCGTCGCCCAAATCCAGGCGGGCACGCCGTTCGCACAGGCCGCCCGATCGGAGAAGACGCGCGGACGCGTCACCGCATGGCCTCGCCGGCGCATCGTGCGAGGGTTCTTGCCGTCGACCATGGCGCACATCGAAGAGAAGGTGCTCTCCATGAAGGCGGGGGAGACGACGGGAGTGGAACGGACGCTGACCCAGGTGGCCTTCGTCGCTCACGTCGTCGCGTCGACTCCCGCGTCGATCGCGCCCCCTGCGCGCGAACGCGTGATGGAGGAGATCCTCCGGGCGCCCCCCGGCGACGACGAGATCAAGATGTGGACGGATCGGCTCTTCCGCAGGAGCAAGATCTTCTATGAAGACGCGCGGGATTGACGGCTTCATCGCCAAACGGGTCGCGGCCTTGCCCACCTCGGGCATCCGCCGCTTCTTCGACATCGCCGCCACCATGAAGGATGTGATCTCCCTGGGGATCGGCGAGCCGGACTTCGTGAGTCCGGTGCCGGTCATCGAGGCCGGTATCGGTTCGCTCAAGCGCGGCGAAACGCACTACACGTCGAACCAAGGCATGCTCGAGTTGCGCGAGGCCATCGCGACACAGATCGTGCGGCTGGGCGGGGCGCAGTACGACCCGCGCACGGAGATCGTCATCACCGTGGGGGTTTCCGAGGCGCTTTACCTGGCTCTCATGGCCGTGACGGATCCCGGGGACGAAGTGATCGTGCCGCAACCGAGCTTCGTCTCGTACGTGCCGGAGGTCGTCCTGGCGGGCGGCGTGCCCGTGCCGGTGGAAACGCGCGCCGCCGACGGGTGGCAGCTGCGGGTGGCCGATCTCGAGCGCGCGGTAACCCCGCGCACGAAGGCCGTCATCACCAGCTATCCCAACAACCCGACCGGAGCGGTGGCCGATCGCGCGACCGCGCTGGAGATCGCGAAGCTGGCCCAGAAGCACGATCTGCTGGTCATCTCGGACGAAATCTACGATCGCTTGGTCTACGGCGTCGAGCACGTATGTCTGGCGACACTGCCCGGCTTGCGCGAGCGGACGATCACGCTCGGCGGCTTCTCGAAGGACTACGCCATGACCGGCTGGCGGATCGGATACGCCGCCGCGCCGCAGCCGCTGCTGTTCCAGATGAACAAGATCCACCAGTACACCATCATGAGCGCGCCGACGACGGCTCAGCACGCCGCCATGGAGGCGCTGCGCCACGGCGAGCCGCACGTGCGCGAGATGGTGGCCGAGTATGACCGGCGACGACGCTTGATCTTCTCCGGGCTCAATCGGCTGGGGCTGGCGTGCGTCGAGCCGCGCGGCGCCTTCTACGCTTTCCCGTCGGTGGCCGCGACCGGGCTCGACGAGACGACGTTCGCCGAACGACTGCTCGAGGAACAGCATGTGGCAGTGGTGCCTGGG
>JACPRB010000209.1 GCA_016190155.1 Planctomycetota bacterium | reverse complement strand
GTCGAGGGCATGCCGAACCGAGGAGGCGGGCAGAGAGGTCCGGGCGGGCCCACGGAAGGCGAGTACGTAGCGGACAAGGGCATCCACGCCAGGACCGACAACAACGAGATCATCAAGAAGGGCGACAAGGCGGCAATGAAGGACCGCGATGGCAACTGGTCGACGCCGCAGCAGGACGGCGAGGGCCGCGGTCGGCGCGGCCGAGGCGACTTCCTCGCGCGCCTGTCCCCTCCGCACGAGACCTTCAGGGACATCGAGAAGAACTTCACGAAGGTCACGAAATCGACCGAAGGCGACCTGACCGCCTACTCCGGCGAACTCACGGCGGACGGCGCCGCGAAGCTCTCGGGACGCGGCAACTTCGGCCGCGCCGGGGGCCGCGACGGCGACACGCCGCGAAAGAGCGACGGCACCGCGAAGATCTACGTGAACGGCGACGGCGACATCGTCAAAGTCGTCGTCAACACTTCGACGAAGTTCAGCCGCGCCGACGGGGAGGAGACCGAGATTAAGTCCGAACGCACGATCGAGATCTCGAATCGCGGGAACGCCGATTTTCAAGTCCCGGACGAGGCGAAAAAGATCCTCAGCGAGTAACCCCGGCGCACCCCCGCCCATGCTCCGCCGAGTCCGGGACGCCGTACGGATCGCGCCCCCGCAGAATCTCTCCCCACCGGCGTCGCATCTCCCGATGGTCGCCCAAATACGTGGCGCCGGCGTTGCCGATCGTCACCGATTCGAAGTGGACGAGACGGCTGTACGGCGTATAGACGACCCGCAATCCCCGCTCGCGCGCCTTGAGGCAGAAATCCAAGTCGAACATGTGAGGAACAGCCTCGTCGAACCCGCCGAGCCGATCGAAGATCTCGCGACGCACCATCATGCAGGCTCCAGTGACGCCGGAGACGTTGCGCACCCCGTTGGCGCTCCCGCGATACCCGGCGCACGTGCCGGGATGCCCCCGATAGGGATGCACGCAGAGATTCAGCGGGTTGAGCGCCAGACCGACGTGCTGCAGGCGGCCGTCCGGATAGTAGAGCTTCGCCCCCACCACGCCGACTTCCGGGAACTGCGCGTACTCCAACATCGCCTGCAACCACTCCTTCTCGAGCACCTCCGTGTCGTCGTTGAGGAGCACCCAGACGTCGCCCGTCGCATACCGAACGGCGACGTTCAGCTTGTGAGCCAAATTGAAAGGCCCGGTCGCCGTGTAAACGTGACGACGGTGAGGAACATCCGAGAGCAGTCGCTCCACTTCAGGATCCAGCCGGCCGTTGTCACAGATGACCAGCTCATAGTTGGAATACGTCGTCCGCTCGCGAATGCTGCGGATGCAGTTCGCCGGGAGGTTCACGGGACCCGCCGGCATGCGCGCCGTCTGACACGCCGTCGGAATCACGATGGAAACGAGCGGCGTCGATCGCAAGGCATGGCGCACGCGAACCGTCCCCGGCTCCAGGCCGTCCTCGACGCGGGCCGCCAGACCCAGCCTCGCCAAATGCCGCTCCAGCGACGCGCGAAAGGCGTCGCTCCCCGCGGGCCTCCCCCGGCGAATCGCGCCGAAAGGAAGGTGCTCGATCCGCTTGGCCCGCTCAACCGCGTGGTACATCAGCTCGCGCTCGAAGCAGCCCTTGTCGAAATCCGGCCGCCCCAACGCATCGCGCACGAGTTCACGCCGATAGAGCGTCAACCGCCCCAGATAGGGCTCCGCAAGGAAATGATCCGGCGACCAGTCCGGTTTGACGACGTCCACTTCATCCGTGTAGAGCACGTCCGCCGACGGATGCCCTTGCAGCCAGCCGGCGATCGCCTCCAACGCGCCGGCCGAGAGCTCGTCGCCCGCCTCCTTCCAACCGATGAAGTCGGCGTCGATCGTGGAAGCATCCGCCGCATCGACGACGAGAGCGACTTTCGGAAGTGGCCGCGCGGGATTCGCAGGCTCCATCCGTGAGCGCGCGAACTCCCGCACGTCGACGCGCCTCCCCAACAACCGGCGAGCCGCCACCCCGATGAACCGCGTCACGCCGATGATGCGGCAGCCGCTCCATAGATGTCGCATCCACGCGCCGAACGGCAGCGACACATCGATCGACGGCTCGCTCCAAATCGCGGACCGCGGATCTCCGGAGATTCGTCGCGTCGAGAACGTGAGCTCCACGGTCTGCTCGGAGAATTCGAACAGCGAAAGCTCCACCGGCCGTCGCTCGTCGCCCCGCACGCGACAGCGCGTCCTGGCAGCTCCCGCCGCGATCTCGAATTCGACTTCTGCGTCCTTCGCCCCCGCCATACCGACGGTCGCTCTCAGCAGGGCACGCGGCGGAACCCAGAAGCGACACGTGAAACTCGAGTCCACGCGTTGTTCGAATCCCGGTCGATCGTCATCCCATGAAGGCCGCTCCGCCCCCGCAAGGAACGCCGGCGTCACATACGTCACTCGCCTCAGCCGCGTCTCGCGCAGGGCGCCCCAGAACCGCGTCATCGACGCCACCATTCGATCGTCCGCGCCAGCCCCTCGTCCAATCCCACCGCCGGCGTCCAGCCCGTCGCGCGCAATCGACCGCTGTCGGCGACGATCCGAAGAGGCTCCGATGTGGGCGCGCCGAACTCCAGCAGATCCGGACGCCCCAAGAGCTTCGCGATGCGCAGGGCGATCTCGCGGACGCTCACGCCCTCGCCCGAACCGATCTCCGTGATTCCGGGCTCGACGGCGGCGATGGCGCGCGCGACGTCGTCGACGTAGAGGAAATCGCGAACCTGGCTCCCTTCGCTGAGCTTCGCCGTCTTGCCTTCGAGCAGCGAACGGATGACCGTCGGTACGAGTCGCGCCGAGTCTTCTCCCGGCCCGTACTGATAGAAGATGCGCGCCCAGCTCACCGGTCGTCCCGTACGCTCGGCCACTTCACGCAGCGCGTTCTTGCACGTGGCGTAGAGCGTCGGAGGCGCCCACGGCAGCTCGTAGCACGTACCCGCGCCCACGAATCGCGTCCCCTCGGGCAGCTCGCGCAGGAGTTCCAGGCTCAGCGAAAGACAGGGCAGATTCTCGGGCGACACGAGATAGCGCCCGCGGGCGACCCAGGCCAGGTGATAGCACACCTCGGGTCGGAGGTCGCGCACGCGCGCACGCCAATCCGGCGAGCGAAGCGAGACGGAATGCACGTCCCATCCCCGTTCCCGCAACACCCGGACCAGCGGGGCTCCGATGAACCCGGAGCCGCCCGTCACGATCGCCCTCAATGGCACCTCACGGCCCAATCGTACGGGATGGGGTTCTTGAAGGGATCCAGCCGCTCCTGCTTGCTCATGTCGTGCGGATGCGAGGCGCAGTTGGCCACCAGCGCGTACGGATCGCTCATCCCCTTGAAGCCGTTCCAGAGCCCCGGCGGGATGATGACGAGCGAGTAATCGTCGGGACCGAGGAAGAACTCCTGGAGCTGCCCCCTCGTCGGCGACGCCTCGCGGTCGTCGTAGACGACGAGCTTGATGCGGCCGAAGATGCACGCGTAGTGAAGCGTCATCTCCTTGTGCTTATGCCAGCCCTTCACCACCCCGGGATAGATGGTGGAGAAGTAGATCTCCCCGAACTCCTTGAAGTGCGGGTCCGTCCGCTTGAGCATGTGGAAGATCGTCCCGCGCTCGTCCGGGACGCGCCTGAGCGGAACGACCTTGACGCCGTCGATCATACGATCCTGAGCTCCGGACAGAAGACGATGAACTTGCCTCCGCGACGGCGATACTCCTCCTGCTGGCGCAGGATCTCGCCGGCGAAGTTCCACGCCAGGAGGAGCACGTAATCCGGCATGTCCTCAAGGAGCCGCTCCGGTGGAACGATCGGCAGATAAACGCCCGGGACATAGCGGCCCTGCTTGTGGGGACTGCGATCCGCCACGTACTCGATGTACTGCCGCCCGATCCCGAAACAGTTCAGGAGCGTCGTACCTTTGGCGGCCGCGCCGTACGCCGCGACGCGCTTGCCCTCGGAGGTGAGCTCCTCGAGTACGCTGCGCAGCGACTCCCGCACGCCCGCCACGCGGTGCGCCATCATGCGATAGTAGGTCTTGCGGCGCGCGCCCCACTCCTCTTCCTCGTGCAGGAGCGCCTCCACCGTCTGGCGGTCCTTCTTCCCGTGCCGTACGAAGAGCAACAGCGACCCGCCGTGGATCGACAGCCGTTCGACGCGGTCCAACACCAACCCATGCCGCGCGAAGAGCGGATCGAGCGACGTCGCCGAATAATAGCAGAGGTGTTCGTGGTAGATCGTGTCGAACTCGCATCGATCGACCATCTCCTTCACGTAGGGCACTTCGATCGTGGCGACGCCGTCGGGCTTGAGCACCTGCTTGATCCCGGCGACGAAGCCGTTGAGGTCCGCCACGTGCGCCAGCACGTTGTTGGCGATCACCACGTCCGCCTTCGGGAGTTCCCTCGCGAGGTCGCGACCGAAGAACTCCGTGACGGTGCGCACGCCCTTCTCCTCCGCGGCGCGCGCGACGTTGCGCGCGGGCTCGACCCCCAGCACGGGCACGCCCCGCTTCACGAAATGCTGCAGCAGGTAGCCGTCGTTGGAGGCGATCTCCATCGCGAGGCTGTCGCGCCCGAGTTTCTGCGTTTCGACCAGCCGCGCGACGTGCTCCTGGGCGTGCTTGAGCATCGTGTCGGAGAAGGAGGAGAAGTACAGGTACTCGCGGAAGAGCTTCTCCGGCGGCACGGTATCGAGGATCTGCACGAGCGAGCAGCTCGGACAGAACGCGAGGTCGAGCGGAAAGCGCTCTTCGGGTTTGGCGAGATCCTCGCGGGTCAGGAGCGCGTTGGCCAGCGGGATGCGCCCGAGTGAGAGGATGAGTTCGAGACGCTCATCGCCGCACGAGCGGCACGCGCGCGTTCGAGTGGATGGCATGGGCAGGACTATACTCCGGCGTGGGACGCACTTCAAACAAAGTGCGCGTGAAGGAACTTCACGCCACGTCGAATAGAGAACTACTCTATATCGCGAGGTGAAGGATGCGCGTCATGGTTCTTGGACTGGCTGTCTTGATGCTGATGCCGCTCGCGGCCATCGCCCAACCTGGAGACGATTCAAGCCAAACCGCCAGCTCACCCTCATCCGAGATGTTGAGCGTGGCCGGGACGGCGATTAATGCGGCCAACGAACCTGGAGCCGGCCTCTATGGCCTGCGGCTGCGCGACGAGAAGAGAGACCCGTCGCTTGCTCGCCGCGGGTGGATCTTGTCAGGGACCGGCCTTGCCGTGGCGGCCGGAGGATTCGCGGCGGCCATCTATACCTCTGCGGGATGGATGGCCTGGGTAGGCCTAGGAGGAACAGGAGCGATGATCGCAGGCCTCATCAATTTGGACACTTACTACCGGCGCAGACTCGTAGAGATCGAGCACGTCTCCGTCGGAGGAGCCGCTTCACGTGCCGGCTTGGAACCCGGGGATAGGATCCTCAAGGTGAACGGCGATATTATTCGTACTGTGGCACAACTTGACGCCAAGCTCTTGCTGAGCCAGGATCGGCCGGGCCCCCTAGATTTCTTCCTCTCCCGTGGCGGAAAGCGTAGGCACATCGTTGTGGAGAATCCTGCCGCTACCCCATCGCAGGCGTCCGGTGTCCAGGACGCGGTGGAGCGGATCGGGGAGTAAGGCGTAACTCGCCTAGGCAGCAGGGGGCTGCACGGTCACTGTCCAGTGACCGGCATGGATGCGCGCGCGACTGCACGACGACGGCACCCGTGCCGGCATCCGGAAGGCTCGGCAGCCGCGAGACGGTCGCGGAACACTCGTCCACGAAGCCCTGCAGCTATCACAACGTTCCTTGCTGGGTGTCGCCGAATTGCTCATACTCCTCCTGCCTCTACCGGAGGAGAAGATGAAGACACGGATCATCCTTGGCTTGACGACGTTGCTGGGCGGGGCGCTGCTGGCGGCGGGCGGACAGGACGCCAAACCGAACGCCGACGCTTACATCGGCGCCGAGAAGTGCAAGATGTGCCATGAGGCGAAGGCGAAAGGATCGCAGTTCACCGCATGGAAGGCGACGAAGCACGCCCAGGCGTTCGATGTGCTGGGCACGGAGGAAGCCAAGAAGATCGCTCAACAGCGGGGCCTCGCCGATCCGCAGACAAGCGCGGAATGCCTGAAGTGCCACGCGACGGCGTGGAATGAGCCCGCCGACCGAGTCGCGAAGGGCTTCAACTCCAAACTCGGCGTCCAGTGCGAGTCCTGCCACGGGCCCGGTCAGCGACATCGCCAAGCGCGCATGCAAGCGGCCGAAGAAGACTCCAAGGGGTTGATCGAGATATCCGACGCCGAGATCGTCAAGCGTCCCGCCGCGTTGACGTGCCTGACATGCCACAACGACCAGAGTCCCGGCTTCAAGCCTTTCTGTTTCAAGACGCGATTCGCGGAGATCCGCCATCCGGATCCGCGGCGCCCCAGGGCGGAGCAGTCGGCGTGCGGCTGCGGAGCCGCGTGCGCGTGCAAGCAAGCGGACTGCAGCGGAGCGAAACCCCAAGAACCCGCCGTTCCGGAGCCTCCGGTCAAGCCGGCCATCCCCGAGCCACCCGCGCAACAACCGGTGAAGCCCTCGACGCCGCCCACCCCGTCCGAACCCGTCAAGCCGATACCGGAAGAACCCGCCGTTCCGGAGCCTCCGGAGAAGCCCCCGCAGCCGTCCGCCCCGGACCCCAAGCCTTCGGGGATTCCGCCGTGCTCCTGCACCTGCCCGTGCTGCCGGCCTTGATGACCCATCCGACGAATACGCCCGATCATCCCCGCACGCTTCTGCGTTCGCCGCACCCGAACGTCGAACAGCCGTTGTTGTACGCCCAGCAGTCCGCATGATGAGCCGTTCGGCACTTGCGGCACAGCACGCGATCCGCGGCCTCGATCGTCGTCCCGCACACTTGACACTGCGCGTTTGGCTGCACGACGACGGCGCCCGTGCCGGACTCCGGATCCGGCAGGCTCAGCAGCCGTGACACGATCGCGAAGCACTCGTCCACAAAGCCTTGGAGCTCCGGCCCCGCTTCCAGTCGCCGGCTCACGCGCACCACCAACTGGCTCGGCCGAACCACCAAGAGGAACGGGCCCGCACCCATCGCGTGGAGGTGCCACAAGCGATCCAGCGTCGGCTCATCGAGGACCCGTCGCGGAAGCGTCTCGGGCGCGCCCTGGATGACGTAGCGGTCGTCGGTCTCCGGGTGTCCGATCCGCACGTCGCGCGCTCCGAAGAACGGTTCGAGCGGGCCGCACCAGTCCGAGGTGCCCACGCGCATCGCGCCCTGTGTCCACGGGAGCTGCGCCGCGCACTCCGTGTAATCGACCATCCGACCGGCCGCCTTCGTTCGTCCCGTATGCACCGCGGCCTTGCACGAAGGGCCGTCGAACCTCATCAGGTCCTGTCGCCGGGGCTCGCGCCGGTGTCGGCGGGAGGCCAGCCACGCGAGCGCGCCGCCCACGCCGGCCACGAAGATCACGGCGGGAAGGATCGGCTCCATGCCTGCAACGGCCCCCCAGCGTCGAAGGACTCTACCACGCGATCTTGCGCGAATCCAGCAGCGGCGGACTTCCTCCGGGCCAGGATCGGATCGTTCTGAAGGAAACTCCGATCACGTCGAACAAGGGGAAGGTCCCTTATTCGGAGGAATCGCCGGTGAGAACGCGCCTTGCGGTCGTCGGACTGGCTTCTCTTCTGTTGATCCCGCCCCAGGTCGGTGTCGGCCAAGCCGCACCGGACGAGGATTCGGGTTCGCCTTCGACCACGATGTTGAACGCGACCGGGACCGCGATGAGCGCGGCGAGCAATCCAGGAGCGACCCATTACGGTCTTCAGCTTCGCGACGAGAAAGGAAACCCGTCGCTGGCCCGCAACGGGTCGATCAAAGTCGCGATAGGGTTTCCCCTCGCCATCGGGGGAGTCATCGCGGGAGCGATCGGTGGTCCTCGCGTTTGGGGTATCGCCATCGGCGTGATAGGGACCGGCCTGGTGCCGGCCTTCTGGGGCCTTTGGGATTGGATGAGATACGCCGACCAGTCGGGCGTGTGGATCGACCAAGTCTCGGCCGGCGGCGCGGCCACGCGCGCCGGTCTGGAACCCGGGGACAAGATCATCAAGGTGAATGGGGACGACGTCCGCAACGCCGCTCAGGTCGAAGCGAAGCTCCTGTTGAGCCAAGACCAGGCGGGACCGCTGACCTTCGCCATCATGAGGGACGGAAGGAATCGCCAGATCGCCATCGACAGACCCGTCGATTGCCCATCCAACCAAGCCGGCGTCGCCGACGCGCTCGATCGGATCAGGGAATAGTCTCGGATCATCGCCCCCACAGATGGGGCGCTTCGTCCATCAGCGTGGACCGCAGACTCGATTCAGGACGATCGCCGCTCCGGCAACCACCTGCTCATCGTCCGAACCCATTGCCTGAAACAGAGGCGCGATCGCGGGCTCGCCGGCGGAAGTCAGGACCTTGCACGCGAGCTTCGCGTTTTCCTCGACGCCGTCGGCTTGGAGGTTCGACAGCGCCAGCGGGAGGACGGTCGATGCGTGACCAGCCGCATCCAGGCGGGCGAGCGCGCCGGCCGACCGCAGTCTCTCCATAGCAAGCAGGACATGCGCGGTCCCCCTCATCGTCTCCGTGATGCTTTATAACTTATAATTTACATTTGCGGGCGCAATTCCGTTGCCCCCGCGGGCGCGATCCTTACAATGGGCACCCGACGCGTGATAAGTGAGACCCCCGCGTGACCGCCATCCCCTTCGCCCTCGCCTTCGTCGCCGCGGTCCTGCTCTACCCGCGCGTCATTCGCCGCCTCAAGAAGGCCGGCATCGTCGGCAAGGACGTCAACAAGCCCGACCGCCCCGAGGTCGCCGAGATGGGCGGCCTCGTCATCGTGGCGACCTTCTCCCTGGGACTGCTCGCGACGATCGGATTGCACAGCTTCGGAGGCGGCATCCCGGGCGTCAATCGCGAGATGCTCCTGGCGACGCTCGCCAGCGTCCTCATCGTGGCGATGATCGGCGTCTTCGACGACCTCATCCACGTGCGCAAGCCCCTCAAGATGATCGCCCCCGTCGTGGCGGCGCTGCCGCTCGTCGCCGTCAAGGCCGGCATCACCCAGATCAAACTGCCGTACTTCGATTGGATCGACGTCGGATGGCTCTACCCGTTGGTGTTCGTGCCGATCGGCATGACCGGCGCGGCCAACGCCGCCAACATCCTCGGCGGATTCAACGGCCTCGAGGCGGGCCTCGGCCTCATCGCCACGTCGGCGCTCGCCGTCATCACCTTCACCACCGGCGAGGTGACGCCGTTCCTCGTGCTCCTGTGCCTCGCCGGACCGCTCGTGGTCACGCTCTTCTTCAACTGGTACCCCGCCAAGGTGTTCATCGGCGACGTCGGCACGCTCTCCATCGGCGCCGTGCTGTGCGCGGCTTCAGTGCTGGGCAACTGCGAGACCGCGGGCGTCCTCGTCATGATTCCCTACGGAATCGACTTCTTCATCAAGGCGCGCAACCGCCTGCCCAGCCTCGGCTGGTGGGGCGAGGTCCGCGACGGCAAGCTCCACTGCCCGGCCGAAGGCCCGGTGGGCCTGTGCCAGCTCGTCATGAAACTCCACGGCGGCGTGAGTGAAGTGGGCCTCGTGCTCACGCTGCTGACGCTGGAGGCGCTCTTCGCCGCCGTCGCCGTAGCCATCTACGCCCGATTCTGACGCGGCTTGCGCGCCACGAAGAGATGGTTCTGGCAATATCCGGAGAGCGCGCCCGCCAGCATCGCGTCCAACCCGTCCCAGAACATCGCCAGCGTCCCCGAGCGCCGCAGACCGCGCGGCAGCCGGCCGAAGACGTTGCGCGGCAGCAGGCCATAACGACCCGCCCGCACCAATTCCAGACCGGCCGCCTGCGCGAGATCGTCGATGGCCCGTCGCGTGTACTTGTACGGATGCACGTGCTTGCCCGGCACCCAACGCGCCAGCGACTCCACGAGACTCGCGCGATTGGGGAAGTGGTAGCAGATGAAGACCCCGCCGGGCTTGAGCACGCGGCGGATCTCGCGCAGACTCGCCAGTTCATCGCCGCCCGTCTCGCGGACGTGCTCCAAAACACCGACGGAGCACACGCCGTCGAAGGCCTCCGCCGGATAGGGAATCGTCACCGGATCGACGGGCCCGCCTCGGGCGAAACGATACGCCGAAGGATCGGGAAGCCATTCCTTGAAAGCGAACTCCTCGAACGAATACCCCGACGCCCGATAGCCGGCTCGACACAGGAAGTAGGAGAAGTGGCCGTTGCCCACGCCCCAGTCCAACACCTCGCCGCCACGCGGGAGGTATCGACGAACCAACCGGTAGAGCGGTCGATACTGGCCGGCGCTGACGAAGCTCCGCAGTTGGCTGCCTCGGTCCGGCTCCGCCAATGCCACCAGCTCGGATACGATCGCCTCATCGCGCATAGATCGAAATCCGATCGACCCGCCGTTGATCGTGCTCGGGGAAGCTCGCCAGGCGGCGATGGCGGGCTCGGAACGCGGGCGCGTCTTCGTCGAGTCGGCGCTCGTTGATCACGGCGACCTCTCCCTCGCGAAGCTCGACGGCCGCGCCCTTAGGGAGCTCGGGGACGCGCCGGCCCACATACCAGTTGATCTTCGACGTGTTCGAATAGGCGGTCGCGCGCTCTAGGCCGCGCCGGCGCAACCACTCGGCGGCCTCCTTCACGGTCCGCTCCCGATCGACGCGCGGATGCACCGCTCGAACAATGAAACCAAGCATCATCGCCGCCATCACCACGGCCGCCACGCGATGCACGACGCGAGGGTCCCAGCGCCGCGCGAGCTTGTCGGTGGCGGCGACGCACCCGAGGGCCGCAAACGGCAGCAGGAACAGCACCGTCACCAAGACATATCGATGACTCAGCGGGTACCCGCGCGCGGAGGCCATGAGGGGCGGTACGGAATAGCCCAACGAGAGACACAAAAGATAGAGCGTCCCCAGCGGCCGCAGGCGCCCGCGCAGGAAGACGAATCCCAGCGCGATGAGCGCCAGCCCGACGCCCATCGTGCAGCGGTTGAGTTCGTAGGCGTGCTTTGTCAACGCTCGCCCCCAATCGGCCGGCGGCGCCTGGGAGGAGGTGAACCCCGCGACGGCGGTCTCCGCGCTGCCGCGACGGGTGAGGCTCCACGTGCCCGTCACGCCGCGGAATCCCAAGAGCAGAGGCAGGCTGATCATCACGAACAGGGCAACCGTGATCGCGGCGAACGCCGCCGTCTTCCAAGGGACGCGGCGGGCCGCCAGCGCGAAGCCGGTCAGGCCGACGAGCGCAGCCGGGAGATAGATGCCCTCCGGTCGCGTGAGGTACGCCATCGCCGCCGCAAACGCCGTCAGCAAGTAAAGTCGAAGCGACGCCCGCGTCACGGAGAACCACGCCAGCGTCGCCGAAGTCACGAAGAGGAAGTGGAAAAGCCCCTCGGTCATGATGTCGGCATGCTCAAGGATGAAGTACGGCAGGCACGCGAAGAGGAGCGCGGATACGACGGCGACGCGGCGGGAGGCCATGTCGCGCGCGAGCGCGTACACCGGCACGACGGCCAGCGAGGAGAACAGGACGGAGGCCGCGTAGGCGCCGGCCTCGAGATCCCCCAGCGGCCATCCGAAGACGAGGATCGCCAAGGGATAGCCGGGGTGGATGCCGTAGCGCAGGGAGGTCGCCCAATCGCCCAAGGCGATTTCCCGCGCCCCCAAGAGGAACGCGGACGAGTCGGTGCCGATCACGTCGGCGAACGACGCCTGTACGAGGCGCACGGCGAGCGCCAGGGCGGCGACGGCCGCCGCGGCGAGCGTATCGCGTCGGGTCCAGGGTGGGGTCATCGAGGGGGCCATTCTAAACGAGCGCGCTCAAAAAGACGAGGCGCGGGCTACGGTTCGATGACCACCGGCGTGCCCAAGGCGGCGACCGCCCAGAGTTCCTCGACGTCCTCGTTGGCCAACGCGATGCATCCGAGGGTCCAGTCGCGGCCGGCTCCGCCGCCGTGTATGCCGATGGCGCCTCCGAGCGGAGTGTCCCAGGGAGGCTGTCGGCCTTGCACGAATGCCGTTCCTATCGCCTCGTGCTGCCGCCGCGCGATACGTCCTTCGCGCAGCCCCCGATCGGCATCCTTGGGACCAGGATAGCTCAGGCCGAGGAACAGATGGAACCGACTGCGCTCGTTGCGGGTGCAGACTACGTACGTCCCTATGGGCGTCGTTCCGTCCCCCTCGCGAGTCTTGTCGCCTTCGGGGGAAGGACCGAGACCGACAGGGTATCGTCTCACCAGCGTACCGCCGTCGTAGAGAAGATAGGACGCGTTTCGACTTGTGGATGACGAGATGTGGAACGCGAACGGATTCCACGGGTATGGGAGCCTTGACGTCCAGCGGAGCCACCGGGACGAGAGCGGCCGCTCCGGACCCCGTCGGCTGGAGATAGATTCCAACTCCCAGCAAGAGAAGTCCGCCGGCCAGCAACGCACCCTTCATGGCCACCCTACGGTATATCGGCAAACGCAAGCGTTCACGCCCCTCGGAACGTCTGAACGGGTTGCCGGCAAACGACTCGACCATCTTGCGTCCAGCCGGCGGCGTGCTACACTGCCTCCCCATGACCATACGCCGCGCCCTCATCACCGGCATCACCGGCCAGGACGGCTCCTACCTGGCGGACCTCCTCCTCGAGAAAGACTATGAAGTCCACGGCATGGTCCGCCGCTCCAGCACGGAGAACTTCGAACGCATCGCGCACCTCACCCATCGCGTCACGCTCCATCAGGCGGATCTCCTGGACCAACTCTCGATCGTCGATCTCCTGAAGAAGGTGCGCCCGCAGGAGATCTACAACCTCGCCGCTCAATCCTTCGTCCCCACCTCCTGGGTGCAACCGGTCCTGACGGGCGAATTCACGGCGCTGGGCGTCACGCGCATGCTGGACGCGATCCGGTTGGTCGATCCCGAGGTCCGCTTCTATCAAGCCTCCTCCAGCGAGATGTTCGGGAAAGTCCTCGAGACTCCCCAAACCGAGAAGACGCCCTTCTACCCGCGCAGCCCCTACGGCGTGGCGAAGGCGTACGGACATTTCATCACCGTCAATTACCGCGAGAGCTACAACCTGTTCGCGGCTTCCGGAATCCTCTTCAATCACGAGAGCCCACGCCGCGGCAAGGAGTTCGTCACCCGCAAGATCTCCCACGCCGTCGCCCAGATCAAGCTCGGGCTGGCCAAAGAGCTGCGCCTGGGCAACCTCGACGCCGAACGCGATTGGGGCTACGCCGGCGACTACGTGCGCGCCATGTGGATGATGCTGCAGCAACCCAAGGCCGATGATTTCGTCATCGCCACCGGCGAGTCGCACTCCGTCCGGCAGTTCTGCGAGATCGCGTTCAGCCACGTCGGACTCGACTGGCGCAAGCACGTCGCGGTGGACGAGACCTTCCTGCGGCCGGCCGAGGTCGAGAAGCTCCGCGGGGATTCCTCCAAGGCGCGCCGCGTCCTGGGATGGAAACCCGAGGCCAGCTTCGACGCCCTCGTACGGATGATGGTCGACGCCGACTTGAAGCGATGCGCGCACTCGTAACCGGAGGCGACGGCTTCGTCGGACGCTACCTCGTGGCCGCCTTACAGCAGGCCGGCTGGACCGTGGAGCTTTTCCGCGGCGACGTGCGCCGGCCGGACGCGCTGCGGCGGTTCCGCGGCGATGCCGTTTTTCACCTGGCCGCGCAGGCCCATCCAGCCCGCTCGCGTGAAATCCCGATGGAGACCTTTGAAGTCAACGTCCTGGGCACGCAGCGCGTGCTCGAGGCGCTGTCGGGCTTCGGTGGGCGCATCCTCGTCGTCAGCACGGGCGATATCTACCGGCCGGACCGGCAGCCCCGGCAAGAGACCGATCCCATCGAGCCCCGAAGCCCTTACGGATGGAGCAAGCGCCTGGCCGAGGCCGTCGCGCGCGCGCAGGACCGCCTCGACATCGTGATCGCGCGACCCTTCAACCATACCGGTCCCGGTCAATCCGAAGCCTATGTGTGCCCGGGCTTCGCCCGGCAAGTGGCGACCCGGCGAGTCGTGCGGGTCGGGGAGCTGGGTTCGGTCCGAGACTTCCTCGACGTGCGCGACGTCGTGCGCGCCTACCTGCTCCTCATCGAACGGGGTCGGCGCGGAGAGACATATAACATCGCCTCGGGTCACGGCTGGAGGATCGGCCAGATCCTGAACACGCTCATCGAGCTCTCGGGGCGATCCGTCCGGATCGTCGTCGATCCGGCTCGGACGCGCCCTCCGGACAGCCTCATCGGTGACGCTTCAAGATTGCATGCCCGCACCGGATGGCGGCCTCGAATTCCTTTCCGGCGGACGCTGGCGGAGCTGCTCCGGTTGAGGACCCAGAGTGTAACAGAGGACCCTGAGGGAATCTCAACACCAGAGGACGCAGAGGACTCGGAGAAGAAGCTCCTTTCAATCCCGCACCGCGATTGAGAGATCATTGCCACGGAAGCGCATGGAGCGTTCGGCCTTCGCAACCCCAGAAAGAGAATCATCTCTGGACGTAACCGTTCAGCCGTTCCTTCGTTCTTCCGTTCACCGGTTCTTGCGTTTACCCGTTCCTGCGCTCGAAGGCCTTTGCGAAAGGTCGTGTGCGGTCGGCGGAGAATGGATGCCCGCGCGGACCAGAAGCCCGGAACGGGCGAACGGACAAACGAATGAACCAGTGAACGGTTACCTCTGGACTACTCACGGTCAAGGTATTCTCGCGGCACGAAGATGTTTTATGGCGCCCTTTCAACGTGGCGCTCAGACAACCAGCTCGGCCTCAAGCGGTTGTGTCCGTTCTCGAAAGGAATCTCTGTTGTGCTCATCGATCAAAACTTTGTGCTACGACAAGATTTTTCATGAACCTCCAGGCCAGTCGCTGAGTATCTCTGAGGAAGGCGGGAAACCAGGAAAGAAAGTCGGTCGTCCTATCCTTCGGTCTTCCTCCTGGCTTCCTGGCTTCCTCAGAGT
>JACPRB010000199.1 GCA_016190155.1 Planctomycetota bacterium | reverse complement strand
CGTCGGACGCACCCCCGCCCACCACACGTTCTTCGAGATGCTCGGGAACTTCTCCTTCGGCGATTATTTCAAGCAGGAAGCAATCGCCTGGGCGTGGGAGTTCTTCACGAAGGAGTTGCGCCTCTCGGAGGAACACCTCTCGGTCACCGTCTACCAGGACGACGACGAGGCCTTCAAGATCTGGCACGAGATGATCGGGTTGCCCGCCTCCCGGATCACCCGTATGGGCGCGGCCGACAACTTCTGGCCCGCCAACGCGCCCGCGGAAGGCCCCAACGGCCCCTGCGGCCCGTGCAGCGAGATCTACTTCGACTACGGCCCCAAGTACAGCTGCGGCTCGGCGACCTGCGGACCCGCCTGCTCGTGCGGACGCTTCGTCGAGATCTGGAATCTCGTCTTCACGCAGTTCGACCGCCAGAGCGACGGCTCGCTGCCTCCGCTGCCCCAGAAGAACATCGACACCGGAATGGGCCTGGAACGTATCGCCGCCGTCATGCAGAGCGTGCGCTCCAACTTCGATACCGATGTCTTCATCCCCGTGATCGAGCAGGAGTGCCGGATCCTGCGCGCGGCTTACACACCGGGCACCGAGCAGACCGCCCGCCTGCGTCGCATCGCCGACCACGCGCGCGCCCTGGTGTTCTGCATCGCCGACAACGCCATGCCCGGCAACGAAGGGCGCGGATACGTCGTACGCCGCATCCTGCGAACGGCCGTCCGCGACGGCATGAAGCTCGGGCATCACCAGGAGTTCCTTCACCTGCTCGTGCCCGACATCATCCGCGTCATGCGCCGTCCCTACCCCCACCTCGAGGAGCGCCGCCGCACCCTCGAGTCGGTCATCCAGGCGGAAGAACGCCGCTTCCTCGACTCGATCGACCGCGCGGAGCGGGAGCTCAAGGAACGCCTGGCCGGCAAGCAAGTCCTCCCGGGCAAGGACGCCTTCCAGCTCTACGACACGCACGGATTCCACATCGAGCTCCTGGAGGACCTCGCGCACGAGGCGGGCGCGCGCGTCGACCGCGCCGAATTCGAACGTCTCCTCAAGGAGAAACAGGAGCAGCAGCGCGTCCGGAAGGAGATCGTCGACAGCGGCGCGCTCGCCCAGATCAAGGCCAAGGGGCTTCGCGCGACCTGCTTTCTCGGCTACCCGATCCCCATCGTCAAGCTGGCCGAGCCCGTGACAACCAAGGTGCTGGCCGTCGCCAAGCTGGAACCCTCCGCCTTCAAGACCTATCAGGGATCCAAGAAGGACAACGCGGCCGTCACCCACATGCTCAAGAGCGCCGAGCTCGTCGACGAGGCCGGGGCCGGCGCCGACGTCGCCGTCCTGCTCGATCAATCCAATTTCTACGCCGATTCCGGCGGGCAAGTGGGCGACACCGGCCGGCTGCAGACCGCCGCCGCCGAGGTCGACGTCGGCGACACCAAGCGCCCCGATGATTACTTCCTGCATCTCGGCCGCGTGACGAAGGGCGTGCTGCGCGTCGGCGAAACCGTCTCGGCCAGGATCGACACGGATCGGCGCCTGGACATCATGCGCAATCACACGGGCACACACGTTCTGCAGGCCGCGCTGCGCGCCGTCCTCGGCAAGCACGTCGAGCAGGCCGGCTCCATCGTCCTGCCCGACCGCCTCCGCTTCGACTTCACGCATCCCAAGGCGATGACGAAGGCGGAGATCCGCGCCGTCGAGGATTGGGCCAACCGCGTCGTCCTCGCCGACCTGCCGGTGAAGAAGGAAGAGATGTCGATGGAGGAGGCCAAGAAGCGCGGCGCCATCATGTTCTTCGGCGAGAAATACGGCCAGCGCGTGCGCGTGGTGACCATCGGCGACGGCGCCTCCGTCGAGCTCTGCGGCGGCACGCACCTGGAGCACACCGCGACGATCAGCCAGATCAAGATCGTCACCGAAAGCTCCATCGGCAGCGGCGTGCGCCGGATCGAGGCCGTGACGGGCCCCAAGGCGATCGAGCTGGCGCGCGAACGTTACGATCTGGCCGACGCCGTCGCGGCGGAACTGGGGTGTACCGTGCCGGAGATCCCCAGGCACCTGAAGCAACTCCTCAAGGACGTGCAGGAACTCAAGAGCCAAGTCGGTGCGCTCAAACGCGGCGGCGGCAACGGCGTCGACACCCTCATGGCTTCAGCCAAGGAAGTGGGCGCCGAAAAAATCGTCGCCTCCACGTTCTCCGACGGCAAGATCGAGGACGCGCGCTCCGCGATGGACGTGCTCACCAAGCAAAAGAAAATCGCCGCCGCCATTCTGGCCATCGGGGGCGAGAAGCCCGCGTTCGTCATCGGCGTGCGCGAGGATCTGGTCAAGTCCAAGGGCCTCAAGGCCGGCGAACTCGCCCGCGAGATCGGCAAGGCGTGCGGCGGAGGCGGCGGAGGGCGTGAGGCGCAGGCCCAGGCCGGCGCCAGCGACCCCTCCAAGATCCCCCTCGGCCTGGAGACGTTCGAGAGACTGGTCCGCGAGAGGCTGGCATAAGCCCGCCCGCTTCTGGCTTCCGGCTCGGCTTACGGCTTAGCGCTTACGGCTTATGGCTTCCTCAGGGGCGTGATCTTCATGCCCATCGTCATCGTCATCTCTACCGACTGATCGCCCGCCTCCAGCCCCATCTTCATGGTGCCTTTCGAGGACTCCAGTCGGCCTCGCTCGATGGACCAAACGAGCTCGCTGGTCATCTTCCCGCCGGAGATCTTGACCGGCGCCTCGTCGCCTTCCCCCTTCTCGATCTTGGTCTCCATGCCGATTACGGCTTCCTTCCCACCCTCGCGGATCTCCTTCAGCGTCGCCTTGTTCTCCAGGCCCATCTCGCCCATGCCGGGGAGGGCGAACTTCCCCTTGGTCTCCCACGTGTCGCCCTTGCCGATCGGCTTTCCGGGCAGGATCCCGTACGACAGCTGCATCATCTGCTTCATCTGATCTTCGTTGTACATCTCCTTCAACATCTCGCCCATGCCCGGTTGATCGTCGCCGAACCGTTCCACGATACTGTCCATGAGCTTGTCGAACCCCTTGACCTCCAGGATTTCCCCCTTGGGGCTCATCTTCGCCGTCACCGACGCCCCGACCATCGCGCCCCAAACCTTGGCCATCATCGCCGCGGGATCCGCATGATCGTCTTCTCCCTCGCCCTTCTTCGGCGCGTCGGAATCGTACTCGACTTCCATCATGCCCGACATCTTGACCTTCACCCGATCGTACTTGATCTCGATGGTGCCGGCGCCCTTCTCATCGACCTCCTTGGTCTCCATCGTCGTTCCAAAGAGCATCTCCTGCTTCATCTCCATCTCGTTCATGGAGGTCTGCGCGGTCTGGGACATCTCGTAGCGAACGACGTCGCCCTTCTTGAACTTCCACTCGATGGTGACCTTCTCATCCTGGGCGACGGCGGGAACGACCATGAGCGACAGCAGCGGCCATGCGAGCATGCGCATACGGTTCCTCCACGAGAGTTAAGTGAGAAGCGGATTATTTTATCGTTTACGGGTCACTTCACAAGAAAACATCGAGGGCCCATCCTGTGATTCAACGCCGTCTGAGGAAGGATGTTCCACGGTCCGCCAAGCGGCCTCCCCGGATATCCTTGAAATTCGCCCGCCGATCTCATATGATTCTCCGCCTCCAGGAGGCTGGAATGCCCAACCCGAAACGCAAGCTGGCCAGGTCGTGGAAAGGAGGACGGCGGTCTCATGACCACGTCCACGTACGGAGTCTCTCGCTCTGCCCGCGCTGCACTCAACCTAAGCTGCCGCATCGCATCTGCGGGACGTGCGGGTATTACAAGGGCGAGATGATCGTGGACATGAAGAAGTTGTAGTCCACGCTCCCGACTTCTCGGCATGGCTCAAACTAGGGTAACAGTCGCGGCAAGCTTATCGGACGCCAGAGGACGGCGGATCTTCTCTGGGTCCTCCGCGTCCTCTGGTGTTGGTTCTTCTTTCTCAGGGTCCTCAACCTGAACCCGCCTCACCACGAATGAGAATCGTCATCGACGCGATGGGCGGGGATAACGCTCCCCAGGAAATCGTCCGGGGGGCCACGGACGCCGCCTCGCAGGTTCCCGAAGCTACGCTCATCCTGGTCGGCGCGCGCGAACGCATCGATCCCTTGCTGGCGGCCGGCCCCAAACCGCCCAACATCGAAGTCCAGCACGCCAGCCAGATCATCGAGATGGATGAGGAACCCGTCGCCGCCTTCCGGCGAAAGAGCGACTCGTCCATGCGCGTCGCCTTGCGGGCGGTCAAGCACGGCGAGGCCGACGCGATCATCTCGGCCGGAAACACCGGCGCCCTCGTCGGCGGCGCCATGCTCGGACTGGGCGAGCTGGAAGGCGTCAAACGCCCCGGCATCGCCATCCCCGTGCCCACCGAGATGGGCTGCAGCGCCGTGATCGACGTCGGCGCCAATCCCCAGTGCAAACCCATCCATCTGCTCCAGTACGGCGTGATGGGATCCCTCTACATCAAGTACGTGCGCAGCGGGCTGGACAACCCCACCGTCGGCATCCTCAACATCGGCGAGGAGAGCATGAAGGGCACGGCCCTGCACCGCGAGGCCTACGCGCTCTTCCAGAAATCCAGCCTGAATTTCATCGGCAACGTCGAGCCCCACAAGATCTTCGCCGGAAAAGTGGACGTCATCGTCTGCGACGGCTTCACCGGCAACATCGTCCTGAAGGCGACGGAAGGACTCGGCGGATTCCTCCTGCGACAGCTGACCAACGGCCTGGCCTCCAGCCCGGACATCCGCAAAGGGATCGACAAGATCGCGCAACGGCTCGACTACTCCGAGTACGGCGGCGCCCCGGTGCTCGGCGTGCGCGGAGTCGTGATCAAGTGCCACGGACGCTCCAAGGCGCGGGCGATCGCCAACGCCGTGCAAGTCACCGCCGGCTTCATCAAGAACAAACTCACCGACCAGATCCGCGACGAGATCAAACGCATGAGCCGCTGGGGCTGGCTGGCCCAGTGGTGGTCCTCCAAGAAGGAGGAGTCGGAGTGAACGCCGCTTCGAAATCGCTGCATCGCGTGCGGATCGCCGGCGTCGGCGCCTTCGCCCCCGACAAACGCCTGACGAACGCCGACCTGGAGAAGATCGTCGAAACCAGCGACGAATGGATCGTCGAACGTACGGGCATCCGGGAGCGACGCATCTCCGCCCCGGACCAACCCACCTCCGCCCTGGCCGCCGAGGCCGCTCGCCGGGCCCTCGAAGACGCCCGCGTGAAACCCGAGGACATCGATACCATCCTGGTCGCCACGTCCACCCCGGACCGGCTGATCCCCCCGACGGCGATCTACGTGCAGAGGGCCCTCCAGTGCTGGAATGCCGGCTGCGCGGACATCGTCGCCGCTTGCAGCGGATTCACCTACCTCCTGCACAACGGATCGGCCATGGTCGCGATGGGTCGCTCCAAGGCATGCCTGCTCATCGGCGCGGAAGAACTCACCAAAGTCGCCAACTTCAAGGATCGCAATACCTGCGTCCTCTTCGGCGACGCCGCCGGCGCCGTCGTGTTGACCCCTTCCGACGGCGACAGCGACATCCTGTATTCCAAGGTGGGCGCGGACGGCCGCCTGGAGGACCTCATCATCGCCCCCGCGTTCGGAAACTCCGGAATGGCCTTGAAGACCGTCGATCCGGTCCAGAACGCGATCCAGATGAAAGGACGCGAGGTCTACAAGTTCGCCGTCCCCAAGTTCGTCGAGATCATCCGCGAGGCCCTGGACGCGTGCCGCTTCTCGATCCGCGACGTCACGCTGTTCATCCCCCATCAGATGAACGCGCGCATGATCGAGGCGGTCGCCCAGCGGCTGGAATTCCCCATGGAGCGCGTGTTCATGAACATCGACCGATACGGGAACACGTCGGCGGCTTCAATCCCCACCGCCCTGGACGAAGCGGTCCGCGCCGGGCGCGTCCGCCGCGGCGACATCCTCCTCTTCTCCGCCATGGGCGCCGGACTGACCTGGGGCACGGTGGTGGTGCGATGGTGACGACCGCGTTCGTCTTCGCCGGCCAAGGCGCGCAAACGGTCGGCATGGGCAAGGCCCTCTTCGAGAAGCACCCGCGGGCGCGCGAACTCTTCGGGCGCGCCGGCGAGGCGTTGGGCTTCGACCTGGCGAAAGCCTGCTTCGAAGGGCCGCAGGAGACGCTCAACCGCACGGACATCTGTCAACCGGCGCTGCTGGTGCACGGCATCGCCGCCCTCGAAACATGCGAGGCGAAACCGGCGGCGGAGGCCGCGGCCGGTCTCTCCTTGGGCGAATACACCGCATGCGTTTTTGCCGGGGCGCTCGAATTCGAGACGGCCGTGCGGCTCGTCAAGCGGCGCGGCCAGTGGATGCAGGAGGCCTGCGAGGCCGTTCCCAGCGGCATGGCGTCGATCCTCGGACTCCGCCGCGAGGGCGTCGCGCAGGCTTGCCGCGAGGCCGGCGGCATCGTCGGCATCGCCAACATCAACGCCCCGGGGCAAATCGTGATCAGCGGCGAGAACGGCGCGCTCGCCCGCGCCGTCGAGAACTGCAAGGCCCTCGGCGCCAAGCGCGCGATCCCGCTCAAGGTCGCCGGCGCGTACCATTCGCTCCTCATGAAGCCCGCGCAAGACAAGATGCAGGCGGAACTCGCCCAGGCGACGTTCCGCGCGCCGCGCGTGCCGATCGTCTGCAACGTGGACGCCAAGCCGACGATGGACCCCGAGCGGTTGCGCCGCAATCTGTCCGTCCAGATCACGAGCTCCGTGCTTTGGGAGGACTCGATCCGCGTCATCGGCGCGCAGAAGTACTACGAGTTCGGACCGGGCCGGGTCCTGGCGGGGCTCATCCGCAAGATCGACGAGAAGGCCGAGGTGGAGAGCATCGAATGAGCCTGAGCATCGATCTGTCCGGGCGCAAGGCGCTCGTCACGGGCGCTTCGCGCGGGATCGGACGCGAGATCGCGCTGGCGCTGGCGGAGGCCGGAGCGGACGTCGCCTGCGTCGCGACGAACCTGCCGCTCCTGGAGGAGGTCTGCGCCAAGATCCGCGCGCTCGGACGAAAGGCCGTCGCGCTCCAGTGCGATGTCGGCGTGCCGGCGCAGGTGGACGCCGCCGTGGAGAAGGCCGTCGCGGAGCTGGGCGGTCTCGACATCCTCGTCAACAACGCCGGCGTCACGAAGGACAATCTCCTCATCCGCATGAAGGAAGAGGAGTGGGACCGCGTGATCGACGTCGACCTGAAAGGCCCTTGGGCCTTCATGAAAGCGGCGTCGCGGCCGCTGCTGCGCTCCAAGTGCGCGCGCATCGTCAACATCTCGAGCGTGGCGGGCCTGATGGGCAACGCCGGCCAGGGCAACTACAGCGCCGCGAAGGCGGGCCTGATCGCGCTGACCAAGACGGCCGCGCGGGAATACGGCGGCCGCGGCATCTGCGTCAACGCCGTCGCCCCGGGCTTCATCGAGACGGACATGGCGCGCGCGGTCGACCCCAAGGTGCTGGAAGCGGCGAAGGAGACGATCCCGTTCAAACGGTTCGGCCGGCCGCGCGAGGTGGCCGACGCGGTGGTCTTCCTCGCCGGCGATACGGCCCGTTATATCACGGGCCACGTGCTCGTCGTCGACGGCGGCCTGGCGATGTGATCGGACGCCGCCGGCGAAATCATCTCCTGGCTTCGCGAACGGTTGCCTCCACGAACTGGAGGGCGATCGAGTTGATTCAGTAGCGCTTCCCGGTCGGGGGCGGCCCGTCTGCGAAGATGTGACCCAAATGCCCCTCGCAGCGCGCGCAGATCGCCTCGACGGCGCCCGTGTCCGATCGCGCGTCCACCGCCCCCGGGAGCGCGTCCCAGAACGACGGCCACCCGCAGGCGTCGTATTTCGTCGTGGAGCTGAACAGCGGCAGGCCGCACCCGGCGCACGCGTACGTGCCCGTCCTCGACTCATGCAGATACGCGCCGGATCCGGAGCGCTCCGTGCCGCTCTCCCTCAGAACCCGATACTGCTCGGGCCTCAGGCGGCGGCGCCATTCCTCCTCGCTCACGATCTTCCAGTCCTTCTCGACGCTTCCCTTCATCGACTCCTCCTGGACGCTGAAACCGGGCGGGCGGCACGACGTCGCCGTCACGATAATGCCCGCCAAGACCGATTTCCACATCCTTTATAGCAACGTCGCAGTCGCCAAGAAATTCCGGAACCACGGATTGTCGCGGATTCTGCGGATTGTCGCGGATTCTGCGGATTGTCGCGGATTCTGCGGATGGCGCGGACCACCGGCGAGCGAGTCGAACCCTGATGATCACGAGAGTGCGCCCCGCCTTCTCGGCGCCGTTTTCCCTGTCCGAGGTCTTATAATCCCATCATGTTCGAAACCGCCGAGATCGGGAACGCCGTCGACAAGGCCGCGTACAAGCTCGAAGTCCCCAAGCTGCGCGAAGCGCTCATCAACGCGCAAAAGGAGCTGGCCGCCGCCCCCGTCTCCGTGGTCATCATCATGAGCGGTGTTGAGGGCGCCGGCAAGACCGAAACCGTCAACAAGCTGCTCGAATGGCTGGATGCGCGCGGCGTCCAGGTCCATGCGCTCGGCGATTCCTCCGACGAGGAACGGGAACGACCGCCCTACTGGCGCATCTGGCGCCTGCTGCCGCCGAGCGGCCGCCTCGCGTTCCTCATCGGATCCTGGTACACGCAACCGATCGTGGATCGCGCTTTCGAACGCCTGGATGCCTCCGCGTTCGACGAGGCGCTGGATCGCGTCGTCGCCTTCGAGCGGATGCTCTCCCATGAAGGCACGCGAGTCCTGAAACTCTGGCTGCACCTCTCCAAGGAGGCCCAGCAGCGGCGGCTGAAGGAGCTCGAGGACGATCCCAGGACGGCTTGGCGCGTCACCCAGCAGGACTGGAAGTTCGCCAAACGCTACGACGCGTTCCGGCGCGTCTCGGAGACGGCGCTGCGCAAGACCGACACGGCCGAGGCGCCGTGGCACATCGTGGAGGCGACGGATCCGCATTACCGGCAGCTGACCGTGGCGCGCGTCCTGCTGGAGACGCTGCGGTCCGGGATCGCCCAGGCGAAGGAGGAGCTGAGATAGCCGGTGATCTTTAGCCTCCACGAGAGGCCGCCGTTCGTTATACTGAGCCCTCATGTCATCCACGCACGAGAAGCTCTCCCATCTCGAGAAACTCCGCCGGAAAGCGTTCGAGGGCGGCGGCAAGGAGCGCGTCGAGAAGCAGCGCGCCGCCGGCAAGCTCACCGCGCGCGAACGCCTGGACCTGCTGTTGGACGAGGGTTCGTTCGAAGAAATCGACATGTTCGTTCAGCACGAGTGCCATCACTTCGGGCTGGAGCGCAAGAAGGTCCCCGGCGACGGCGTCGTGACCGGCTTCGGCCGCATCGGCGGCCGCTCGGTCGCCGTCTTCGCCCAGGACTTCACCGTGTTCGGCGGCTCCCTGGGACTGGCGCACGCGCGCAAGATCTGCAAGATCATGGACCACGCGGTGCGCCTGGGCATCCCGATCGTGGGCCTCGACGACTCCGGCGGCGCGCGCATCCAGGAAGGGGTCGACTCGCTCGGGGGCTACGCGGAGATCTTCCTGCGCAATACGCTGGCCAGCGGCGTCGTTCCCCAGATCAGCGTCGTCATGGGTCCCTGCGCGGGCGGCGCCGTCTATTCGCCCGCCATCACGGACTTCGTCTTCATGGTCGAGGGCACGAGCTACATGTTCGTGACCGGCCCGCAGGTCATCAAGGAGGTCACGCACGAGCAGGTCTCGTTCGAGCAGCTCGGCGGCGCGGGTGTCCACAACGAGAAGAGCGGGGTGGCGCATTTCAGCGCCCGCACGGAACCGGAATGCCTGCAGGCGGTGCGCACGCTCCTCTCGTACCTGCCGCCGAACAACATGTCCGAACCGCCGGCCGTGACGCCGCAGGATGATCCTCACCGGCGCGAAGAGAGCCTCAATCGCATCATCCCCGACTCCCCCTCCAAACCCTACGACATGAAGGACGTCATCGCCGCGATCGTCGATCGCGAGACGTTCTTCGAGGTGCACCGGGGGTACGCGAGGAACATCATCGTCGGCTTCGCGCGATTAGGCGGCCGTCCGATCGGGATCGTCGCCCAGCAGCCCGCCGTCCTGGCGGGTTGTCTCGACATCGACAGCTCGACCAAGGGCGCGCGGTTCATCCGCTTCTGCGACGCCTTCAACATCCCCCTCGTCACGTTCGAGGACGTGCCCGGATTCCTGCCCGGGGTGGCGCAGGAACACGGGGGCATCATCCGCAACGGCGCCAAGCTCCTCTACGCCTACTGCGAGGCGACGGTCCCGAAGCTGACCGTGATCACGCGCAAGGCCTACGGGGGCGCCTACGACGTCATGAGCTCGAAACACGTGCGCGGCGATTTCAACTTCGCGTGGCCGACGGCGGAGGTCGCCGTGATGGGGCCCGAGGGCGCCGTCAACATCGTCTGGAAGGACGAGATCGAGAAGGCCAAGGACCCCAAGTCGGAGCGCGAGCGGTTGATCGCGGAGTATCGCGAGAAATTCGCCAGCCCGTACATCGCGGCCGAGAAGGGATACGTCGACGCCGTCATCGAGCCGGCGGAGACGCGGTCGCGTCTGATCCGCGCGCTGGAATTATCGAAGACCAAGCGCGAGCGCAATCCCCCTCGCAAGCACGGGAACATCCCGCTCTGAGAAGTTCACTTCCCAGGTCGGACGGCCCAGGATAGACTAGGATTGTCCCCTGAGGGAGGGAAGCTCACCATGAGAGGATCCGAATCCCCATGACCCCATACGTCGCGACGAGTGGACCGTTGCGCTCGTACAAGGACCTCTACGACCGGCGCCTCGATAAGCTGCCCGACGTGGGCGGCTTCCCGACCGTCGAACTGGCGCCCAAGGGGGCGCGTGATCGCGGATTCTTGGCCGCGCACCGGCGGGATCCGGCGCAGGAATGGTCCTTCCTGACGTCGCTCTTCGAAACGGCCGGCGTCAAGAAACCCATCGTCTATGGTCTGCGCGATGTCGAGAAGGCCGTCGGCGAGAAGCTCAAACAGCGCTTGGCCAAGGCGCAGGAGATGCCGTTCGCGTCCGTGAAGTACTCGATCTCCGACGACGACATGGTCCTCTGCGAGATGAACGACTTCCGCGAACAGGCCGACTGGGTCAACGACATCTACCCGCCTTGCGAAGGTCAGGTCTTCTTCTACGTCTCGACGGGCGATTTCCCGACCGCGGAATCCTATTGGAGAAACGCGGCGACGGGCTCGCAGCGGGCGAAGGAAGATCCGTTCCGGCGGGATCTCTTCTGGCTGGCCGTGGAATCGCCCCTGCTCGTCATGATCGACAACGCGGGCATCATCACGATCTCCGCCTCGCCGAAGTTCCAGTCCGAAGACAAGCTCCGCGAGTGCATCACGCAGGCCGCGCAAAAGGCCCAGATGGAACTTACATTCCCGCCGTCGCTCATCGGGTAGCGGCGAGCAGATAGGTGTCGCATAATAGTCACCTTCCTTATCTACTATCTACTCGCTACTGGGTACTCAGTCCTATGTTTCGAAGGGTCCTGGTCGCCAACCGCGGCGAAATAGCGTTGCGCGTGATCCGCGCTTGCCGGGAGCTCGGGATCAAGAGCGTCGCCGTCTACAGCGAAGCGGATCGCTGGGCCAATTACGTCGCGCAAGCCGACGAGTCTTACCTCCTGGGTCCCGCTCCGCCGGCGGAAAGCTACCTTAGAGTCGACCGCATCCTCGAGCTCGCCAAGAAAGCCCGCGTGGACGCGATTCATCCCGGCTACGGCTTCTTGGCCGAGAACCCGGCGTTTGCCGACGCGTGCGCCCAGGAGCACGTCGCCTTCATCGGTCCGAAAGGACGCGCGATCCGGGCCGTCGGCAACAAGATCGAAGCCCGCACCCTGGCGGAACGCCACGGCATCCCGGTGGTGCCGGGGATCAGCCGCGAAGTCACGGCCGCGGAAGCGCTCGCCTTCGCGCGCGCCCACGGGTTCCCTGTCTTGCTCAAGGCGGCCGCCGGAGGCGGAGGCCGAGGCCAGCGTGTCGTGCGCTCCGAGAAAGACCTCGGCCGGGCCATGCGCGAAGCGGTCAGCGAGGCGGCCGCCGCGTTCGGCGACGGAACGGTCTTCGTCGAGAAGTACGTGGAGCGCCCGCGCCACGTCGAGATCCAAATCCTCGCCGACGCGCACGGCCACGTCGTACACCTGGGCGAACGCGAATGCTCCATCCAGCGACGCCACCAGAAGGTCGTCGAGGAATCCCCCTCCGTCAGCGTGGATGACCGCCTTCGCGAGCGCATGGGCGAGGCGGCCAAGGCGATCGCCCGCCTCGTCGCATACGAGAACGCGGGCACGTGCGAGTTCCTCGTCGACGAGAAGCGCGACTTCTACTTCCTCGAGGTCAACACGCGACTGCAGGTGGAGCATCCCGTCACCGAGCTGATCACCGGCATCGACATCGTGAAACAGCAATTCCTCATCGCGGCCGGCGAGCCGCTGGCGTTCACGCAGGACGAGGTGCGCCGCCGCGGCCACGCCATCGAAGCCCGCGTCTGCGCGGAAGATCCGTTCTCGAACTTCGCCCCTTCGATGGGAGAGATCTCCGGCGTCCGCCTGCCGGCGGGACCGTTCGTGCGCGTCGATTCCGATCTCGTGCCGCCGGCGCGCGTGACCGCCTATTACGACTCGCTTCTGGCCAAGGTCGTCGTCTGGGCGGAGGATCGGGCCGGCGCGATCGACCGGATGGTTCGCGCGCTGCGCGAGTTCAAGATCGTGGGCGTGCAGACGACGATCCCCTTCCATCTCCAGCTCCTGCGCCACCCGCGATTCCGGTCCGGGGACTTCCACACCCGGTTCCTTGAGGAGGAGTTCGATTTCCGCGACGTCAAGGCGGAACACCATCTGGAGGCGGCGGTGATCGCCGCGGCGCTCGATTCCCAGCGACGCCGGCGCTGCGCGCCCGTCGCCGAAGACGCACGGCCGCTGTCGGCATGGCAAACCACATACCGGCAGGAGTCGCCATGAGGCTTTTCGTCCACATCAACGGCCACCGGCACGAGTTCGAGGTGTCGGAGCGACACGTCGGCCCCCATCAGGTCGCCCTCGACGACCAGGATTCGAGCATCCGCACGGCCTTCCTGGACAATCGCCGCATCGAGTTCGGGTGGGCGCGGCGCGACGGGACGTACACGATCCAGATCGACGGCATCGAGTATCAGGTGGACGTGCGCGACGCGCTGGCGGAGCGGGCGGCCGAATCCATCCGGGCGACCGCGCGGACGGACGGCGAGATGCCGGTCTATGCGCCCATCCCGGGTCTGGTGCGCCGCGTGCTCGTTTCGGAGGGGCAAACCGTCGCGAAGGACCAGCCGGTCCTGACGCTGGACGCGATGAAGCTCGAGAACGAGCTGCCCGCGCCGCGCGACGGCGTCGTGCGCAGCGTCAAGGTGCAGCCCGGCACGCCCGTCGAGAAGGGACAGGTGCTGGTCGTCATCGGTTGACCTGCTATAATTCGTCGCCATGGGCTCTGTCGTCCGTCCCGACCCGTCGTTCGATCCTCGCGCGAAGCTCGGCGCCCCGGGCGTGTTCCCTTTCACCCGCGGCATCCACCCGACCATGTATGCGGGCCGCCTCTGGACCCTGCGCCAGTACGCAGGCTATGCCACGGCCGAGGAGACCAACCGCCGGTACAAGTATCTCCTGGAGCACGGCCAAACCGGTCTCTCCGTCGCGTTCGACCTGCCCACCCAGATGGGCTACGATCCGGGCGATCCGCCGACCAAAGGGGAAGTCGGCAAGGCCGGCGTCTCCATCGCGGCCCTGCCGGACATGGAAGCGCTTTTCGACGGCATCCCGCAGGACAAGGTCACGGTCTCGATGACGATCAACGCGACCGCGATGATCCTGCTCGCCCTCCATATCGCGGCGGCGGAAAGGAAGGGGATCCCCGCGGCCGCCCTCGGCGGCACCGTCCAGAACGACATCCTCAAGGAGTTCGACGCGCGCGGCTGTTACATCTATCCGCCGCGCCCTTCCCTGCGGCTGGCCGTGGACCTCATCGAATACGCCTGCAAGCACCTGCCCCAGTGGAATTTCATCAGCATCTCGGGCTACCACATTCGCGAGGCCGGAGCCACGGCCGCGCAGGAGCTGGGCTTTACGCTGGCCAACGGCATCGCCTACGTCGAGCAAGCGCTCCGGCGCGGTCTCGATCCCAACGTCCTGGGCCAGCGCGTCAGCTTCTTCTTCAACGCCCACAGCAACTTCTTCGAAGAGATCGCCAAGTTCCGCGCCGCGCGGCGGCTGTGGGCCCACCTCATGCGCGACCGCTTCAAGGCGACCGACCCGCGCGCGCTCATGCTGCGCTTCCACACGCAAACGGCCGGCTCCACCCTCACGGCCCAGCAGCCGTACAACAACGTCGTGCGAGTGACGCTGCAGGCGCTGGCCGCCGTCCTGGGCGGCACGCAGTCGCTGCACACCAACGCGATGGACGAGGCGCTGGCGCTGCCCACCGAGCACGCCGCGAGGATCGCCCTGCGCGCGCAACAGATCCTCGCGCGTGAGATGGGGATCCAGGACGTGGTCGATCCTTTCGGGGGATCGTATCACCTCGAACGCGAGACCGACCGGCTCGAGAGCGAAGCCAGGGCCATCATCGAGGAGATCGACCGGCGCGGCGGGGCCGCCGAGAGCATCGCTCACGAGCAGCGCGAGATCGAGAAGAGCGCCGTCGCGACCCAGCGCGCCGTCCAAGAAGGCCGGGCCGTCGTCGTGGGGGTGAACAAGTACGTCGAGCCCGACGAGAAGCAGCGGGTCGAGACCCTGCGCGTGGACGAGCGGATCCGCCAGGAACGGGCCGCGCGTGTGGAGGAAGTGCGCCGGCTCCGAGACGGCGGCCGCGCCTCGGCGGCTCTCGAACGATTGGGCGCCGACGCTCGCGCCGACGTCAATCTCTTCCCGGCCGTGATCGAGTGCGTTCGGGCGCACGCGACGCTGGGGGAGATCAGTCACGCCCTCAGAGAGGTGTTCGGAACTTACGACCCGCGATGACGACCATGGCGCGCTTCTTCAGATTCGCTCTTCCGGGACTCCTGATCGGTCCCGTCCTGGGCGGCGCGTCTTGTCTCATCCTCAAGGGGCTGACTCCCGCCTGCGCCGGCGAAACGGACGATCCCTGGGCCGCCTGCTTCCGGAAGGCCGGCTTCGAGGCGCGTCCGTTGTCCGTTTCGCACGCGCCCAGCCGGCACTTCGCCGTCGTCGACCGGCGCGGCGCGTTCGAGGATCCCCCGTGGAGCGAGACCGTCCTTCAGGACCTGGAGGTCGGCGGGAGCCGCGTTCAGATCGCGGAGTTCCCGTCGGAAGCGCGGGCCGCCGAGATGTTCGAGTCCCGGACCCCCCAGGTCATCGCCAAGACCCCGGGATCCCGTCTCCACTACGACGTGCAACGGGTGGGCCGGTTCGTCGCCGTCGTCCGGCCGGTGCAGGAGCTCTTCCGGCGGCGCAACGTCGAGGAGCGGCTGGCGGCGCACATTCTTCGCGTCTTCGCGGAACGAGCAGGGACGCTTCCATGAACATCCGAAAGATCGAACACCTCGGCATCGCCGTCCGCAGCGCGGCGGAAGCGGAGAAGCTCTACGCGGAAGCGCTCGGCCTGAGCGTCGTCGCGCGCGAGACCCTGGACGAGATGAAACTGCGCGTGGTGAAGGTGGCGTCGGGCGAGACCGTGCTGGAGCTGCTGGAGCCGCTGGAAGGCGAAACGGTCATCCGCAAGTTCCTGGCGGAGCGCGGCCCTGGAATCCACCATATCTGTTTCGAGGTGGACGACGTGGCGGCCGCGACGGAGGAGCTCAAGCGCAAGGGGTACTCGACCGTTTGGGAGGAGCCTCATCTCGGCGCGGGCGGGCGCCGGGTCAACTTCCTCCGACCCAAGGAGTGCGGCGGAGTGCTCATCGAACTGAACGAACCGGCAAGGGGAGTTACTTCTTGATTCAGGGCTGCGGGCTCCTTATAATTCCCGCCCATTAACAGGGAGTCCCCAACGGCTTTAGCGGAGGACACGGATGCCAACGACCCAGGAAATAGAAGCCAAAGTCATCGAGATCGTCTCGAAGCAACTCGGGGTGGCCAAGGACAAGATCACCCGCGAGTCGTCGTTCGTCAATGATCTCGGCGCGGATTCCCTGGACACGGTCGAGTTGGTGATGGAGATCGAGGACGCGTTCGACCTCTCGATCCCGGACGACGCCGCCGAGAAGATCCAGACCGTCGGCGACGCGATCAAGTACATCGAAGCGAATGTCGGCAAGTAAGACGCGAGTCGTCATCACAGGCGTCGGCGCCGTCACCCCTATCGGCAACGATGCGGAGACGTTCTGGCAAGCGCTCCTCTCGGGCCGAAGCGGAGTCGGCCCGATCACCCGCTTCGACATCAAGGACCATTCGGTCCGCATCGCGGCCGAAGTGCGCGACTTCAACGCCACCGACTACATCGACGAAAAAGAGGCGCGCCGCCTCGACCCGTTCGTGCACTACGGAATCGCCGCCGCCCAGCAGGCGGTGAAGGATTCCGGCCTCGACCTGTCCCAATGCGACCGCTGGCGATGCGGCGCCATCGTCGCCAGCGGAATCGGCGGCCTGCAGGAGCTGCAGGAGCAGCACAAGCGCTATCTCGAAAAGGGGCCTTCCCGCACGAGCCCCTTCTTCGTGCCCAAGATGATGCTCAATGCCGCCGCCGGCCACATCGCCATCGAATTCGGGCTCGGAGGCCCCAATTGGGGCATCGCTTCCGCCTGCGCTTCCGCCAATCACGCGATGGGATCCGCGCTGCGCACCATCCAGTACGGCGACGCGGACGTGATGGTCACCGGCGGCGCTGAAGCCGCGATGACCTACCTGTCCGTCGCGGGATTCGCCAACATGGGCGCCCTCTCGACCCGCAACGACGCGCCTACCAAGGCGTCCCGCCCGTTCGACAAGAACCGGGACGGATTCGTCATGGGCGAAGGCTCCGCCATCTTCGTGTTCGAACGGCTCGAGCACGCCCTGGCGCGCGGCGCCAAGATCTACGGCGAAGTCCTCGGCGTGGGAAACACCGACGATGCGTACCACATCACCGCCCCGGACCCCAGCGGCGGCGGCGGGGCGCAAGCCATGAAGGCGGCGCTGCGGGACGCGGGGCTGCGCCCGGAACAGATCTCCTACATCAACGCCCACGGCACCTCGACGCCGCTCAACGACAAGATCGAGACCGCCGCCATCAAGAACACCTTCGGCGCCCACGCCCGCAAGATCCCCATCAGCTCCACCAAGTCGATGATCGGACACCTCCTGGGCGCGGCGGCGGCCGTCGAGCTCCTGGCGACGCTCCTGTCCATCCGGGATCAGGTTGTGCATCCGACGATCAACTACGAAACTCCCGATCCGGACTGCGATCTCGATTATGTGCCGAACGAGAAACGTCGAGCGGCCGTGGAGTATGCGATGTCCAACTCGCTGGGGTTCGGCGGCCACAACTCGGCCCTGATCGTCGGCAAGTATCGCGGGTGACCGCCTCGTCGGTGCGGACTCTATCTTCACACGCAGGCTTTTCCCCGCTATGATGGCCGCCTGCCCATGGAGTCCGACAACGATCGCGATCTGGGAGAGGCCGCCCTCCAGGCCCAACTCATCACGCGCGATGAGCTCGAGGGTTGCCTGACTTCGCAGAAGCTGCGGCCGCGCCCGCTGGGCGAAGTGATGACCGATTTACAGCTCATCACCCTGCTGCAGCTGGAGCGTCTCAAGGAGCGGCACCGGCGGGCGAAGACCCAGGTCGCGGAGACGCCGGCCGCGCCCGCCGGCCGCGTCACGACCCGTCGGCTCGCGGCAGGCACCGTCCACCTGCCCCCGACACCGGAGCATGTCGCCGGACCCGCCAAGCTTCCCGACGCCAGACCCGCCGCCCCGCTGACGCTTCCCTCGGCGCTGGCGTCGGAACCGATGGCGGTCCCCAAGACGGCACCTCCACCGGCGCCGCGGGCGGAGAAAGCCCTCCCCGAAGCTCCCCCCAAGACCGAGCCCGATCCGATCGACGAACCCATTCCGCTGATCGACACCGGGTTCGACGAAGAGCCGGTGCCCGAACCTCTTCCCTCCCCGAAACCGGCCCCCAAGCCCGTACTCCCGCCGGAACCACCTGTTCGCCCGATTCCGCCCGCCCCTCCCCCTATAGCCTCG
>JACPRB010000016.1 GCA_016190155.1 Planctomycetota bacterium | reverse complement strand
GCACACGACCTTTCGCAAAGGCCTTCGAGCGCAGGAACGGGTAAACGCAAGAACCGGTGAACGGAAGAATGAAGGAACGGTTGAACGGTTACCCCCGCGTCAGTGGTGCACGGCGGTCTTGCGCACCAGATCCAGAAGGCCGCTCAACCGGAACGGTTTGTGAAGCACCGGATGGGTCGTCAGATGTCCGACGTCGCACACTTCGCTGCGGTCTCGAGCCGTGATGAAGACGATCCGATCGGGCGTGACGGCGAAGGCGCTGATGAACTGTCCCGCCAGCTCGCGGCCGTCTCCATCCGGCATGCCGATGTCGATGAGAAACAGGTCGTACTTGTCTTCCATGGCGGCGGCGATGGCCTCGCTGACGGATGAAACGGCGCGCGACGTGTAGCCGTGGGTTGCCAAGGAGCCTTTCAAGAAGCGGGCGAGGTTCCGGTTGTCGTCCACGATGAGCACGCGCATGGGCTTACCCTCAGCCACCCCAAGGAAGTATACCCCGACTTCAGCCATAAGCCGGTAGCCATAAGCAGCCTCAAGCCTACGGCCTGGTATCGGGCAGAATCCACAGCGCGGAATGCGGATCCCCCAGCATGCGGGCGATGCCTCCCGCGATTTCCGCCGGGAGCTTCTTGGGATCCCCGCGGCGGATCACGATCGGGTTGAAGGTCGTAGGGCGTCCCTTGACGGTGCCGGCCTGGACTCCCTTGATGAACTCCTCGACTTTGGGGACGAGAGCCATCGGCGCTACGACGATGAGCTCGTCCGATTGCGACTGGACCGGCCGCAGGAGCACATCGGCCGTCGGCGGCGCGGAGAGATTGAAGGCGATCACTTCGTAACGATCGATGGTCAGCTTCTTGGGTTCGGCGGGCGGAGCGGCCACCCCGACGGGCTGGGGGTCTTCGATGATCTTGCCGAAGTACTTGCGGCTGCCCGGCGCGCTCGAGATGCCCGGGATGATCGGCGCGACGGGCGGGCCCTCCGACTTCTTCTTCTCCTTGTGGACCGGGATGATCGGCGTGGTGCCGTCGCCCTTCCCGAACCGGCCGCCCGAGGCGGAGATGACCGGCGTCGCGGACGTCGACGTGGAGGCCGACGGCGTGGGGCCGGACGGCGGCTGACTCGGAGACGGCTGCAGCCGCTGCAGCGCGATCTGCGCCGCGGTGTCGCCGGTCTGCGCGCGTCGCCACAGGACGTCCAGGACGAACCGCGTCCACTGCGCCTGCACCGCAGGTAGGTCCTCCACCAGGATGTCCGGAATGACGTTCTGCGGGGTGTTGGCTACGACCAGCCGCACCAGGACGGATTCGTGCGTCGCCTTCTGGTCGGCTCCCGAATTGACGACGGCGTAGACGATCTCGTAGTCGACGTCCGGGCCGTAGCTCGACGGGATGCGGACGCTGGCGAAAACGCGCATGATTTGCGGCGGGTTCATGCAGGTTCCTCCGGTCGGGCGTCCGCAGCCCGGGGATGTGCGCACGTGCCGAGTCTCGGGTGGCAGGAGTGCGGCGCCCGCGGTTCCATCTTATCGAATTATAGTGGGTCGGCTCGAAAATGCGAAGGGCTCGCCCGGAAAGAGTCGCGTCAGTGGTCGTGCTGATCGGCCGACGGCTCGCGAATGATCCCTTGCACGGCGTATTCGTGCGGGCGCTTGCGCACGACGTGCGCGTGCGTGATCCGGTCGCCGACGGCGATCGCGTCGACGACGGGCATGCCTTCGAGGACGCGGCCGAACACCGTGTGGCGGCCGTCCAGAGGCTCGGTGACGCGATGCGTGATGAAGAACTGGCTGCCGTTGGTGCCGGGGCCGGAATTGGCCATCGAGAGCGAGCCGCGGAAATGGCGGCGATAACCCGCCGGCAACTCGTCGGGAAAGCGATATCCGGGGCCGCCCAGGCCGTCGTCGGTAGGGTCGTCGTTCTTCGACAGCGGATCGCCGCCTTGAATCACGAAGTTGGACTCGACGCGGTGGAATTGGGTGCCGTCGTAGAAGCCGTCGCCCACCAGCGAGATGAAGTTGGCGACGGTGTTGGGGGCCTGATCCTCGAACAGCTCCAGCACGATCTTGCCCTTGGGCGTCTCCAGCTCGACGCGAGGAAGGTCGTTCTTGCGCTCCTCCTGTGCGCGAAGGTCGAGTTCCTGTAACGCGATCAAGACGCGTACGGCAAGTCCGGGCCGCAGGGATGCTTCGGCCTTGGCGGCTTCCCGCAGCGTTTCACGGGCGACGGCGTCCTCGAATAGGTCGAAGGCAATCAAGCCCGCGTAGGCCTTGGCCCTGCCGTCGGAAGGACTCCTCTTGAGCGCCTCCGAGAGCAGGTCCCGGGCCTCTCTGAATCGGCCCATGTGTCGCAAGAGCGCGGCTTTGTGGGTGAGGTCGTCGCCGGAGGCGGCCTTGCTCCAATCGGCGCGAATCGGCGAGAACTCAGCCAGGAACAGACGCGCCTCCAAGAGGGCTTGATCGTCGGGTTTCTCACGCAGGCGGGCGTCCACCGTGGCCGCGAGGCGCCGAGCCTTGAACTGCCACTCCTGGCGTTCGGCCGCGAAGCGTCGGTCCACGTGGCTCCACTCCCTTTCCAGCCGCCGGCGTTCCTCGCCGGACGCGGCGCGGAGTTGCTCCCCGAGCGCCGCGAGTTCTTCGAAAGTCCGCACACGCTGGGATTCGACCTCGAGAAGCGCGCGAACGTCTTCCGAGACCTGGCGACTCTCTCCGGAGGTGTCCTGCAGGGCCAGCGCCAGGAGGAGCGTCGTCATCATGATCTCACCTCTCGATGAGCGGCTTGTACAGATGGTCGCGCTTGCGCAGGACGACGACCTGCCGGAGTTCGTCGCCCGCGGCCAGCCGATCCACCACGTCCATGCCGGAGAGCACGCGTCCGAAAACCGTGTGGCGGCCGTCAAGGTGATCCGTGGGACGATGCGTGATGAAGAACTGGCTGCCATTGGTGTCGGGGCCGGAGTTCGCCATCGAGAGCGATCCGCGGAAGTGGCGGCGGAACTTGCCTTCCTCGAGTTCGTCCTTGACGGTGTAGCCCGGTCCGCCTTGTCCATCGTTGGTCGGATCGTCGTCGCGGCTGTTCGGATCGCCCCCTTGGATCATCCTGTCGGGCACGACGCGGTGGAATCGCGTGCCGTCGTAGAACTTCTCTTCCGCCAGCGAGATGAAGTTCGCCGTCAGGTTGGGGGCGACGTCTTCGAAGAGCTCGACCACGATCTCTCCCTTGGAAGTCGTCAGCTTCGCTTGGGGCAAGTCCGCGTTCGCATCTTGCCGGCGCAGCGCCTCCTCCTTCGCCCAAGGATCGCGACGCTCGCGCGCGGCGGAGAGCGTCGTGACGACCTCGCGCCAAACGAAGTACGGCAGCGCGGCCTTGTCTGCGGATTCGAGCCGCCGGACGCACGCGTCGTAATCGTCGAGGGCGTAGGAGATCAGGCCGTCTTCCGCGATCGCGCGGGCGTTCGCCGGCTCCGCCTGGAGCACGAGAGCCAGCGAAGCGCGGGCTTCGGCGTAGCGGTTGGTCTTGCGAAGGGCGCTCGCGTGGCGCAGGAGCACGGGAGGATCCTTGGGGCGCAGCTTCGCCAGGCGATCGGCGTCCGCCGCCAGCCGTCGCAGGACCGCGATCTGTTCCGCCTCCTCCTGCTTGGACGGCAGCTCGTAGGCCTCGGCGATCTGCATGCGGACGTCGAGGACGGACGCGTCGTCGGGATGGCGCTCCAAGTGCGCGTCGGCCTTCCAGAGGATGTCCTTCACCAGTTCCTCGCGCTTCATGAGCTGCGGGCGGAGTCGCTGGGTGATGGGTTGAGCTTCCTGCTGGAGCTTGCGCATCTCCGCTTCGTCCTGGCGCTCGCGGGCCGTCATGAACCGTTCCTGCAGAGGACGCAGCTCGCGATCGATCGAGTCCGCTACGCTGTTGAGCTCCTTGAGCTTGCGGATGAGCTCTTGGGCGGCCGGCGAGAGCCGATCGCAGCCGGCGACGAGGACGAGGACGAGGCATAGCTTGCGCATAGGACCGGCATTGTAGCGGATAGGTCGGGGCGGGGAAGGGTGGAATAATAGTTTCTTCCTTTGTCTACTATCTACTTGCTACTCGGGTCTGGGTACTGGTTGTGGATTACTTTGCCTACGTTCGGGGTCGCCTCCACTGCGAGGACGTGTCCGTGGACGCCCTCGCGGCGGAATACGGGACGCCTCTGTACGTCTATTCCGCGCGCACCATCATCGATCACACCCGCAAGCTCGCCCGGGCGTTCGCGCCGGCGGGCGACCCGATCCTGTGCTATTCCGTCAAGGCGAACTCGAATCTCTCGATCCTGAAGCTCATGCGCGACGAAGGCGCGGGCTTCGACGTGGTCTCGGGCGGCGAGCTGCACCGCGTCCTGTCGATCGGGGCCGACCCGCGTCGGGTCGTGTTCGCGGGAGTCGGGAAGACCGACGAGGAGCTGCGGACGGCGTTGGAGCGCGACATCCTCCTATTCAACATCGAGAGCGAGGAGGAGATGGAGAATCTCGACCGCATCGCGGGCGGGATGAATCGCGTCGCCGAGGCGGCCTTGCGGGTGAATCCGGACGTCGATCCGCACACGCACGTGTACGTCGCCACCGGGAAGAAGGAGACGAAGTTCGGGGTGGACCTGGAGCGCGCCCGCCGGGTGCTCGCGCGTGCCGGGCGGCTCAGGAATGTGCGGATGAGCGGATTGCACGTGCACATCGGTTCGCAGATCACGCGGGTGGAGCCGTACGTCCAGACGCTGCAGCGGCTGGCCCGGTTCCTGCCCGAGGCGCGCGCGATGGGGCATCCGATCGAGTGGCTGGACTTGGGCGGCGGGTTCGGCATCTGGTACAAGGAGAAGCTGGCCCGCAGCGCGCAGGAGATCGCCGACGCGGTAATGCCCTCGATCTTGGCGATGAAGGTGCGTCTCCTCCTGGAACCCGGGCGATTCATCGTGGGGAACGCGGGTGTGTTGGTGACGCGCGTGCTCTATGTGAAGGAGAGCGGGAAGAGGCGCTTCGTCGTTTGCGACGCCGGGATGGCGGACCTCATTCGACCGTCGCTCTACGGGGCGTATCATCGGATCTGGCCGGTGACGACGGATCCGGCCCACGGCGGCGAGGCGCCCGACGAGGAGCAATGGAGGGGGCCGACGGTGATATCGGACGTCGTGGGCCCGATCTGCGAGAGCGGTGACTTCTTCGCCAAGGAGCGGAAGCTGCCGCCGGTGCGGCGGGGCGATCTCCTGTCGATTTTCTCGGCGGGCGCGTACGGATACGCGATGGCGTCCAACTACAACTCGCATCCGCGGCCGGCCGAGGTGATGGTGGCGGGGCGGCAGGCGAAGATCGTGACCCGCCGCGAGACGGTCGAGGATCTCGTGCGGCTGGAGCGCGTGGAGTCGTTCGACGTCGATCCCGGCGCCGCCGCTCAAGGTCCCGGATAGGTTCTTCGCATGCCCCGGATGGACACGGAGCTGTCGACGACGACCGGGGTGACGAGACCGCCATCGTATTCGACATCCGGCGTCCCGCCGACTTTCATGCCGTCGACGGGCATGCCCGCGGCGTGAGCGGGCGGTGAGCCCGTGCTCGGCGCGTTCTCGGCGATGATGCTGCCGAAGATGGAGGCGGTGCCCTGGAAGAGGACCTGTTCGTGAGCGGCGAAGAGGCCTTGATAGCCGACGTTGCCCGAGGTGCCTCGGAGGACGAGGTCGCGGGCCGCCAGCAGGGACACGTTCTCCCAGAACGGCCGGATCTCGCGGTTGCCGCCCATGTCGGCATGTCCCTTGACGAGGAACGTCGCGGTGAGCGGCGCCAGGGCGCCCATGCCGGTCATCGTGAAGTCGGAGGCGATGGCGTAGATCTTATTCTGAGGCGGGTTCCGGTTGCCGCTGAGACTCCAACCGTCCGGGACGCCGTCGGTGGGGTCGTTGTTGAATTGGAATCCTTCCCACTTGACGCCGCCGGAGCCGTCGAACGTGAATCCTCCCGGTCCGGTGATGGTGCCGTCGGCGTTGAGGTAGTACGTGTTGGTCGCATCGACGTTCCAGTATCCGTCGGGATCGATCTCGGGGATTTCGACGGGTGGCTGGTTCCCGCCGACGCCGTTGAGCGGGGCGCCGGAGGCGGGCGCGCCCGTGATGTTTCCGGCGGCGCCGTAGGTTTGGCTGATCTCGACGTTCCCTCCGCTGAACGTCAAGTCGCCGTTGGCGAAGATGCTGCCCGAGGCGCCCAGGACCGAAGGGTTCCCTTCCATCACCAGGTCGCCGCCCGAAAGCAGAGCTTGGGCGGGGATCCAGTTCGGAGGCGTGTAGAAGACGAGGGCTTCGATTTGTCGGAGGGTGCCGTCTTCCAAGATGGAGGTGACGGTGCAGACGAGCGTTCGGTCGGAATCCGTCAGGGGATCGGCGTCTCCGTCGTCGTTGTCGCTCAGGAGGACGTGGTAGGCGCCGCCGCGGAACGGCTTGCAGGCTCCGAACAGGACGCGCGGTTCGGGCTGGCCGGTCGAGTCCAACCGCGGCGGGGCCTCGGCGTTGCTGAAGGGGTCGGGCAGATTGTACGTCACGCTCGCGTTGTCCGCGTCTCGACGGGTTCGGTAGCTGGTGAACTGACTGTTGGTTCGAACGATCTCGTAATGGGCGCGGATATCCTCGAGGGTCTGCTTCAGCGGCGTTCCCGAAGGAGGGAAGTACTTGTTGAGCTCCGGGTCCGCGGAAGAGGTCAACGGGTTGCCGGAGCCGCAATACGCGAGGATGTCGTTCCATTGATCAAGGTAATCGCCCGCGACCGCGCCCGGCGCGACGGGCACGGACGGGTCCCACGTTCGATCGGCTCGATACAGGTAGAGCGCGCGACGCGCGCGTTCCAGGCCGGTGCGCGCGATGATCATCGCCTCGTCGTTCTCGTGACTCTCGTGGGTCGTTCGCTGGCGGAAGGCCACCTCGGTGAGCAGGGTGGCGGCCATGGCCGCGAGAACCAGGATGACCACGAGGGCCATGACCATTGCGGATCCTCGTTCGTTACGTCTCGTCATGTCCCACCTCCGAATCAAGACTGCGGATTGTCCAGCTTGACGAACTGTTGGTTCCGCCGGCGCAGGAGGGCGCGTTCCCGATAGTCGAAGTTCACGTGCCACAGGGTGACGCGGACCTTCCGGGCGGCCGTGCTGATGCTCGTGTTGGCCACCTCGATGTCGTTCTCGTCCGTGATGAGGAACAAGGGGTCCAGGGGCAGGAAATTGGGGGGCGCGCCGGGGGTCCCGTCGTGTTCGAGCGCCCCGTCCAGACAGGAAAGATCGTCGGGCCGCACGCGCAACGCGAGGTAATCGTCGAGTCCCGCCGTTCCGCCGGCCAGGGGGATGCCGGCGGCGTCGTAGGCGTGTCGGGTGAGACGGCCGCGGATGACGGTGTCCCCCAGATCGCCGTCGCCGTTGAGGTCCCAATCGACGGTCAGGGTTTCGATGCCCGCCGGAACTTGGGCGGATGCGGGAGGAGTGGGGCCTGCGGTCTCGCGCAGGATCAGGTCGCCGACGAAGGCCAACTCGTAGAAGCCGTTGGGCACCGGGATGTCCGGGTTATTCAGGAGGACTCCGTAGACCTGCTGTCCGTTGGGAAGGGTGGCGATGGGTCTTTGGTAGCGGATGACGGTATGGTCTGCGTTGACGCCGCCGTCGGGCATCGCCGTGAAGCGCGCGAACTGCAGCTCGGAACGGATCTGATCGAGGGTGATCCGACCGCGGGCCGCCAGGTCGTTGGCGCGGGTGACGTTGTTGGTGTCTCGGGTGAAGCTCGAGAAGACGATCAGGATTGCGGCGGCGAGGATGGCCAGGACGGCCAGGGCGACCGCGATTTCCACCAGGGTCATGCCGTTCGTTCTTTTTCTCATCGCGTCACGATCGTAGAAGTTTCGAACTGACGAACGCCTCGTTCACTCTGCCAGAGGATGAGGATGCGGATGCTCATGATGTCGTCGGACGGCGGGACGGGGTCGAGGAAGATACGGCCGAACCCGCCTCGCCATTCCGAAGGCATGCCGGCGGGGGTACCGAGTTCTCGCACCTCGAAGAAGCTCTCGGTGCCGGTGGGCGGCGAAGGCGGAGGATCCGGCGGCGGTTGGGGCTGATATAGGCTGCCGACGCCGGAAGCGGCGTCCTTGAGGATCTTGTAATTACGCGCGCGGGCTTCATCGATCTTGGCCATGGCGGCGTCGCGGGCGACGTTGAGCTGGCGATCTAACGAGCTGGCCACCATGGAGTTCATGATGGCTCCAATGACGCCGGCAAGTGCCAGGGCCAGGACGGCCAGCGCGATGACGAGTTCCACGATGGTGAGGCCTCGTCTTTGTGCATTGTGCAAACGATGAATTTGCATTTTGCGCCTCCCCAGCCAAAAGAAAACTCGCATGCCCAGTGCGAGTTGCTCTTACTTTAGCTTCTATGGGGCTTGTGTCAAGAAAAAGTTTATGTGGAGTCGGGGGTCGCTCGATCCACCGGCTGCCCGATCCGCACGCGAGAAGATTCTTCGGCGCCAATGCGCGAATGCATGGGGAGGCAAGAAGAAGCGCTTGAATTCGGGGGTTGGGACTTTCTCGGGTTCCTGTCCGCCAGCTCCCTTTTCTTGAAGGTGTTCGAGCATTTCCCGTGGGCCTCGGCCGGAGTACCGATGAGGAAAGCAGGAAACCAGGAAAGAAACTGCTGGAGGGGATTCCTTCGAGCGTGAGTCTTCTTCCTGGCTTCATGGCTTCCTCATAGTATTCTGCGCGCGGAAAACGGAGGGTCCCGAACTTGGGTTGCGGCCGCCGCGCTGGGTTTCTATCCGTCAACTCCCTCTTTTCTTGAGGAGATTTTCGCTCGACTTCTTGAAGGTGTTCGAGTATTTCCCGTGGGCCTCCGTCGGAGTACCTATGAGGAAGGCAGGAAGCCAGGAAAGGAGCTGCTGGAGGGGATTCCTTCGAGCTGGACTCTTCCTCCTGGCTTCATGGCTTCCTCATAGCATTCTCCGGACGGAAAACGGAGGGTCCCGAACTCGGGTTGCGGCCGCGGCGCTGGGAGTTGGGATTCCTGAGAGCTCCGCCCCGATGAGTGCGGACCTCTCAGCTTGAGACGCACTGCAGTGTTTGACACAAAACCTCGCAAGAAATAGGCTTCTGGCGCCGTCACGGGATGTAGGGATCGCCTCCGGTTTCCCTTCCCGCCCTAGCGAAAGGAGACATCAATGCTCGGCCGCTCGCTTGCAGGCTTGACTCTGTTGGCGCTGTTCACGGTTCCTTTGGCCGCGGCTCAAGACGAATACAACGACGAGATCCGCGCGCTTCTCGACGAAGGCATCAAGCTCTACAAGCAAGGTAAGGTCGAGGAAGCCTACGGCAAATTCGAGACGCCTTCCAGAAGAAGCCCTCGAGCGAATTGGTCTACGCGTTCATGGAAAGAGTCGGCAGGGATGTCGTCGCTCGCATGATGAACGATCCCAACCAGAGGATCCGGGAAACGGGAGATCGTCTCTTCGCTCTCTCCGTTCCGGGCGAGGCGATCCGCAAGGGCAAGCAGCACATCCTGCGGTACATCGAGGATCTCCAGGCGAAGGACCACGCCGTATTCCGCAACGCGCACTGGCACTTGAAGAACTTCGGCCCTTGGGCCGTGCGCTTCCTCGTCCCCGTCCTCGGCAAGGAAGTGCCGGACGAGTTCCGTTCGCGCGTGATCCTGGTGCTGACGGAAATGGGCACGGAGGCGAGCCTGGCGTTGGTCGAGGCCTTGGATTCCGCATCGGTGCTGCTCAAGCAGAACGCGGCGATCGTCCTGGGGAATATCAAGGACGAGCGCGCGCTGCCCGCGCTCAAGCGAGTCCTCGAGGATCCGAACGAGCCGCCCGAGGTGAAGAAGTTCGCGCATGAGGCGCTGCTGAAGATCACGCGAAAAGCAGCCGCCGAATGGAAGAAGGCGACCGATTACTACTTCGAGCTGGCGGAGAAGTACGCGTACAGCCATCCCGGCGTCATCCTGACGTGGGATCGCGCGCACCTCGTCTGGCGATGGGACAAGAGCCAAGAGACGCTTCTGGAGCGCGAGGTCCCTCGGTTCGCCTACAACGAGCAGCTGGCCGAAGAGGCGCTCTACGACCTGCTGGCGCTGGATCCGAACTATGTCCACGGACCGACAGGGGCCGGCGCCTGGGCGCTTCTGGCCTGCGTGCACATGGCCCAAGCGATCGAGGCGGAAGCGAGCCTGTACGCGGCGGAACAAGCGGTCAAGAACGGGCAGCCCGGTCTGCTGCCGGATCACGTAGAGAATCTCAAGAAGCTCGTCGACCGATACAACCGCCACAACGTGAGCGGGAAGATCCCTGGCCGGGCGTACCTTTACGAGGCCCTCGCGCGCAGCCTGAAAGATTACAATGCGCCGGTCGCCCGCGAGCTGATTCTCACGCTTCAGGAAATGGCGAGGCCCGACGACCTGCCCGGGGCGGCCGTCAACGGAGGCGCCGTGATCGGAGCTCCGTTGATCGAAGCCCTGACCGATTCCGACAAGCGGGTGCGGTATGCGGCCGCGGAGGCGATGGCGCGGATCAATCCTCCGCAGCGCAAGCTCGGTATGGAGCTCGTGATTCCGGCCTTGGTCGACGCGCTGGGCGAGCAGGGCGTGCGCGTGGCCCTCGTGATCTACGATGTGCAGGACGACAACGACCGCAACTTCGTCAACGGCCTGAAGCGGACGCTGGCGTCGATCAACGTCTTTCCGATCGTGGCCGGCAGCGGCATCGACGGCATCATCAAGGCCAAGCAGTTTCCGACCGAGGACGTGATCATCCTCCAGAGGAAGGTCGCCAGCCAGATCTACTTCCGGGAGACGGAGGTACGCCGGCCGGTGGTGGAAACCGTGTTCGATACGCTGCGTGACGACGTGCGCACGAAGAACATCCCGCGGGTGTTGCTGTGCGACGGCCGGTCGATCCAGGACGACAAGCTCGACGAGCAGGCCAGGATCGACAAGGAGTTGGCGGACTCCAAACAGCAGTACGACCAGACGGCGCAGGGGTTCATCAAGAAGGACGCCCACAAGCTCGACGTCCAGGCATTGCTCGACACGCTTTTCGATACGCCCGAGGCGCAGAAGGACGCGAAGGACCGCGCGGACCAGCTGGCCCGCAGCGCTGCGGAGACCCTGGCGGGCGTCGATCCGGCGAACACGCTGTATCCGTTCCGTGACGCGGTGGACGCGCTCATCAAGACGGTCGGCACGGAAATCCTGCGCGAGGACTTCATCCGCATTCCGGGTTGCCGGGCGCTGGGGCATTTCGCGGATCAGCGCGCCCTCGGCGTGCTGGCGAAGATCGTCAACGACAAGGCCGAAGGCGATGCGGATAAGATCGCCCGTCAGAAGCCGGTCCGCATGGCGGCGGCGAAGGCCATGTCGGAGATCTTCAAGAACACGGGAGTGGAGCCCGCTCCGGAGATCTACGATGTCCTGAAGAAGAACCTGCTGGACGGCGACATCGACATCGAGCTGCTCTGCGGCGAGGCGTTGGGCAACGCCAAGCTCACGAACGAGCAAAGATTGGAGACGCACCTCATCCGACGAATCAACGACAAGGCGGAGTATCGCCCCGCCCGGACACCGGAGGATGAATAGGCGGCGTGTAATCGTTCACCGGTTCACCCGTTCATCCGCCTGCCCTCTGTAGCCTTTCCCACAGCTTCGTGTTCTTTACGACGGCGCTCGTCCTCGCGATGCCGACTGGCGGAGGAGGAAAGGAG
>JACPRB010000202.1 GCA_016190155.1 Planctomycetota bacterium | reverse complement strand
GTATGTGGCGGAGGCGGTGGTGGATCGTTTCACGATCGGGCAGGCCTATCATTGGCGGGCCCGGCTGGTGGACCTCAACGGGCAATCGGCGGGGTGGGTGGATTTCGGGGGCAACGGGGCGGGTCAGGCGGACTTCGTGTCGTCTTTCACGATTGCGGGCGGCAGCAGCGGGAAGTGCGGCGCGCTCGGGGCGGACGTGCTCATTCCTTTGGCGTTGGTTTGGTTCTGGCGCCGGCGCCGTGCCCGCGTATCGACCAAGGCGGTCTCGTTCCGGACCGCCAACCCGGCGTCCGCCGCACGCCCGGGACCCGGATCTGGATGACGATCCGCCGCCTCTCGCGCGTCCTCGAACATGCCGGCGTGCCCTTCCCGGAGATTCAGCGGACTGATTCGAGACGGCGCATTGACAAATACATTGTAAATATAGCTGGCAACGCGTAAAATGTCGATGGTGGGTGAACCTCGGTTCGAATGGGATCCGCGCAAGGATCGAGCCAACCGGCGCAAGCACGGCGTCTCTTTCTCCGAGGCGCGGACGGTGTTCTTCGACGAAGGAGCCTTGATGACGGCGGATCCGGATCATTCGGATGAGGAGGATCGCTTCCTCATCATCGGGTTCTCGATTCAGGCACGGGTCCTTCTGGTCTGTTTCTGCGAACGCCGGGACGGCGATGTGATCCGCATCATTTCCGCGCGGCGGGCGACGAAAAGGGAGCGCCGACTCTATGGGAGGTTGACATGAGGAAAGAGTACGACCTGACCCATCTGAAATGGAAGCCGAACCCCTACGCGCGGCGGCTGAAGAAGCTGGTGACGATCCGACTGGACAGCGACCTGATCGTCTATTTCAAGGCCTTGAGCCGTGAGATCGGGATTCCGTATCAGCGGCTGATTAACCTGTATCTCAGGGAGTGTGCCGTCTTGAAGCGCAAACCCGCCGTCCATTGGGTCGACGCCTCGTAGGCGATTCGAGATACGTTTTATCGGGGGCCCGCACAAGTCCTGGAGGCTGGATAGAATATAGGTGACCGTTCACCACAGAGCGCGCGGAGAAGAAGCGGAGTTTCCGAGGAATGAGGGAGGGTAGCGCATCCGAATCGGGGCGGGAGCCCGTGAAGCATTCGTTCTTCAGTCGGAACGTCTTCTCTCGAATTCTTTTTTCGGTGAACGCTCACGAACGAGGATCGACTGGAGAGACCATCATTGAGCGGAGGTGCCTGTGCGTTTATCACTGAGCGCGGGGCTGTTCCTCTGGCTGGCCGGAATGGCCGCGGCCCAGGATGAGAAGACCGACTGGAGCCAATTCACGCTCAAGCGCCCGCTGAGCGAGGCGGAGACGACGCGGATGCGGGAGCGGATCGCCGGGTGGATCAGTCGTTCCGGGATCTCCCAGCTGAACGAATTGGCGAAGCAGGCACGGATCAAGACGGCCGAGGAGCTACCGGTCTACCATGTGGCCGTCGAGACGTTGGAGGAGACGCGCCGATTGGAGCGGGTTCGCCGGCCGCACGTGGGCGGGCGGGTGCCGCCCCGGAAGGTGAACGACGCCGATCCGTGGGGCATTCCGTTGCCGGAATTCACCGAATTCAAGGAGCAATCGTGGCGCATTCCGGTCGAGGGCTCCATGGAAGTCTCGGCGTGCAAGGCGTGCAAGGGCAAGGGCGCCACGGATTGCAAGGTGTGCGAGGGCGACGGGATGGCGCCCTGCGCTCCGTGCAAGGGCGAGGGGAGCCTGCCGTGCCCCAAGTGCGTCGGCACCGGGCTGCTGCCCTGCCGTTATGACGGAAACATCCAGCCGCCCCGCGAGGGCAATCGTTGCCGGGAGTGCGGCGATGAGCGGGAGGTCTGCCACGAGTGCCGGTCGGGAAGGTTGATGTGCCAGGATTGTCTGGGGCTGCGCGATGTGGGTTGCGACGGATGCAACATGAAGGGCAAGCTGGGGTGCGCGACGTGCGCCGAGAAGGGCAAGCTGGCGGAGTCGTTGGAGATCATCATCGGTCTGACGGTCAAGCGCGCGGAGCAGAAGTTGACTTCGTTGGACGAGAAGTGGGACAAGCGTGTCGCGATGCCGGACAAGGGATGGATCTCGCACGCGCTTCCGGCGCTGGAGGAGGCGGCCCGTCGCATTCCGGACGACGAGTTGCTGACGTTCATCTTGGAGAAGGCGAATCAGGAACGGGCGAACCGGGAGCATATCCGCGGGCAGCGCGTGAATCTCCTGCGGATCCCGGTCATCTACGTGAAGTATGAAGCGGCGGGATCGACGTACGAGCTCATCGAGGCGGGATCCGAGCTGATGCCGGACCGTTCTCCGGTCGCGCAGTGGGTGTCGGAGCGGGCGGAGACGGCCTTGCGGTTGAACAAGGAGCGCAAGTACGCCCAGGCGAAGGAGGAGGCTCGACTGGCGCTCAAGGTGGACGGCACGTGCGCGGCGGCGGCGACGGCGCTCAAGGAAGCCGAGCGCGGGGAGAAAGAGGAACGAGAGAAGGCGAAGCCGGTCTCCGTGCCTTCGAAGTCCGTGGGCGTCAAGGGCAGTTCGACCGTCAGCGACTCGACGTGCATCTGGATGTTCATCGGGTTCGTCGTGAGCGTCCTGCTGTTGCTGGTGATCGCGGTGAAGATGTCGTTGACGCATCGGGTGTGAGGACGCAGAGGGGAACAGAGGACCCAGAGCCAAGAAACCCAACACCAGAGGACGCTGAGGACCCAGAGAAGACCACCTTTCTCTGATTCAGCGAAGGAAACGGGTTCATCCGTGACCGGGGCATGGCTACCGTCTACTCGTGCCTCGATACTGGATTCGTAACGCCTCGTTTCTTCACGCCAAGAGAAGATTCTTCGAAGCCAACGCGCAAATGCACCGGAGCCGAGAAGAAGCGCTTGGATTGGGGAGTGGTTCGACATGCTCACCACAAGTTGGAATTCTCTTGGGGCTTGGGTTCCTATCAGCCGGATTCTTGTTTTCTTGAGAAGATTCTTATGCGACTCTCCGAAGCTGTTCGAGCATGCCCCCCTGGGCCTCAAGAGATGTGACCGGAGTACCTCTGAGGAAGGCAGGAAACCAGGGAAAGGAAGGCGACACCTCCGACGGAAGAGGCATCCCCTTCGTGCGAAGAAGCCCTCCTCTTCCTCCTGGCTTCATGCCTTCCTTATAGGTCTTCCGGACAGAAGACGGGAGGCGAGCCACAACCTGGTTTCGGAATTGGGATGCGGCCGCCGCGTTGGGTGCTGGGCAGGGGGTCACCGCCACTCGTGCTTCGGGTACTTGCGCTGCAGCTCGCGCTTCAGTTTGGGGTAGTGCTCGTTCCAGAAGCTTGCGAGATCCTGCGTGATCTGGACGGGGCGCATGTTGGGGCCGAGGATGTGAACGAGCGGGGTCACGCGGCCCAGAGCGATCTGCGGGAGGCGCGTGACGTCGTAGAGTTCCTGGATGCGTGTCGCGATGAAGGGCGGACCGTCTTGCACGTACGTCACCTTCGGGGAGCGGCCGTTGGAGAGCGAGAGGCGCTCCGGAGCGTGTTTGTCGACGAGGTCCTGCTTGGAGGGATCGACCCAACCCTTGACGATCGGCTTGACCGGCCGGTCCTTGACGTCCTTGGAGCCGACGGCTCCATGGCAGATCTGCTCGACGAGGACGCGCCGGTCGTCGCCGGTGATGGGCGGCAGCTCCAACTCGGGGCAGGATCGGCTCAATAGATTCAGGCGCAGGATCCACTGATCCACGCCGGCGTCCCACGCCTTGAGCGTCAGGCGGCCGGCGAGGACTTCCTCGGCGAGCAGGCGAGCCGCGGCGTCCGCGGGCGGAGGCTCGACCCGCCGTTTCTCCAGCACGAGGTCGCGGAAGCGGAGCCACTCCTCCGCGAATACGCGCTTTCCCGCGGAATCGTAGAACACCTCGAGGCGGCGCGTGATGTCCTCGGGGAAGAACTCTGCGAGCCAACGGGATTCGACGGCGGTGGCGAGGCTGAGGATCGTGGAGACGGTCCCGTCCTTGCCTTCCACGTCGCGCACCTCCGACGCGACGAGGAGGGGGTGATGACGGACGACGCTTTCGCGGGCGAGCACGCCGCGGCGTCCGTGGACGATCTCGCATCGGAGCGTGCCTTCGTCCGCGCGCCGGGCCACGCGATCGGAGAAGCCGATGAGGACGCACTTGCGGAGCGCTTCATCGGGGGCTTCGCGGGATTGCGTGTCGAGGCCCTCGCGTTCGGCGATGCGCAGGAAGTGCTCGAAGAGCGGGCCGACCTGGCGCGCGGTCACGGCATGGATGCCGACGCGGCGGCAGGCGTCCAGACGGAAGTCGTTCTTGGCGGCGTACTCCCAGGCGCGCATCAGGATCCAGAAGTCGGAGGAGGCGTGGTCGCCGAGGCGGTCCTCGCGCAGGGAGGTCGTGTCGCCGTCCACGTTGCGCAGGAGGAGATCTCGACCTTGAGTGAGCGCGGCGATGAGCGCGGCTTGGCGCACGCAGCCGAAGCGCTGAGCCGCCAGGAGCATTCGGGCGTAGCGAGGGTGCAAGGGAAAGGCCAGCATGCGCCGGCCGAGATCGGTGACGGCGGAAGCGCCGCCTTCGACGGTCTTCAACGCGCCGAGGTCCACGAGGAGCTCCTCGGCGTGGGTCAGGGCCCGTTCGTCCGGCGGGTCCAGCCAGCGGAACGCGCGCAGATTTCGGACTCCGGACGCTTTGAGCGTGAGGACGATTTCGGAAAGTTCAAGCCGTTTGACTTCGGGGAGTTCGCGCTCCGGGCGCGACGCGTGATCGGGCTCGCTCCAGAGGCGGATGCAGGCGCCGGGCGCCGTGCGGCCGGCACGACCGGCGCGTTGATCGGCCGAGGCCCGGCTGATCTTCTCGATGAGCAGCGTGTTGATGCCGCGGTACGGATCGTGGCGAGGCCGGCGAGCCAGGCCGCTGTCGATGACGAGCCGGATGCCGTCGATCGTCAGCGACGTCTCGGCGACGTTCGTGGAGACGACGACCTTGGGGCGGGGATAGGTCGCCACCGCGGCGTCCTGCTCACGGGGCGGGAGCTCGCCGTGCAGCGGCAGGAGGAGGAAGCCTTTCGATTCGGCGCGGTCGCGGATGGCGTCGATCGTCCGGGCGATTTCGAAGGCGCCGGGCATGAAGACGAGCACGTCGCCGGGACCGTTCGCCCGGACGTATCGGCTGAAGGCGTCGGCGGCTTGCTCCCAAACGGGGGAATCGCCGGACGGTTCGTGGCGGACGGTGACGGGGTGCGCGCGGTCCTCGGAGGTGATCACGGCGCAGGGCGCCAGATAGGAAGTCAATCGGTCGACGTCGAGCGTGGCCGACATGACGACGATGCGGAGGTCCGGTCGCGCGGCTTCCTGGAGATCGAGCGCCCGGGCGAGCGTGACGTCTCCGTAGAGATGGCGTTCGTGGAATTCGTCGAAGATGAGGGTGGAGATTCCGGGCAGGGTGGGGGCGAGGATCATCTGTCGGAGGAGGATGCCTTCCGTGACGAAGAGGATCTTCGTCTCGGGGCCGGAGGCGTTTTCGAAGCGGACATGGTAGCCGACTTCGCGACCGAGGGGCGCGTGCAATTCCTGAGCCACGCGAGCGGCGAGGAGGCGGGTGGCCAGCCGGCGGGGCTGGAGGATCACGACCTGGCCAGGGTCGAGCAAGCCGTGGCGCAGGAGCATCTGGGGAACTTGCGTGGATTTTCCGGAGCCCGTCGGGGCGGAGAGGATCATCCGTCGGTCTTCTCGCAGCCGGCGGACGATTTCTTGTTCGAGGGCGATCATCAGAAGCGAGTACCGAGTAGATAGTAGCTAAGGAGAAAACAATTACCTATTATCTACTGCTTATCGGGTGTCGGAACGTGTGTTATGCCCCTTCAAAAGCAGAGCGCTCTCGCTCTTGACGGCGAGACGGTTCAAAAGGCGGTCGAGCGGTACGGCCCGCTCCTCGATGCCGCGCCGGACGCGATGCTGATCTCGGATCGGCGCGGGGTGATCGTATTGGCGAACAAGCAGCTCGAGGCGCTCTTCGGGTACGCCTCCGGAGAACTCGTCGGCCGGCCCGTCGAAGTCCTGGTCCCGATGCGCGTCCGTGATCTGCACGTTCGTCATCGGGACGGGTACACCGCGGATCCGCACTTACGGCCCATGGGAGTGGGGATGGAGCTGTACGGCGTCCGCCGCGACGGAACGGAGGTTCCCATCGAGGTGAGCCTCAGTCCGGTTCGGCTGGAAGACGGGCTGCTGGTCATCAGCGCCATTCGCAATCTCTCCACGCGCAAGAAGGCCGAGGAGGCGATGGCGCATTTGGCCGCGATCGTACGGGCTTCTTCGGATGCGATCATCGGAAAGGACCTGGAAGGCGTGATCGTGAGTTGGAATCCGGCCGCGGAGAAGCTCTTCGGGTACCCGGCGGAGTCGGCGCTCGGGAGGAACGCCTCGTTCCTGGCGCCGCCGGAGGGCGTGGAGGAGATGCGCCGGATCCTCGATCGCGTGGGCCGTGGAGAAGGAATCGAGTCCTACGAGAGCGTGCGGGCGCGCAAGGACGGGAGCCTGCTGGACGTATCGGTGACGGTGTCGCCCATTCGGACGCCGAACGGGAAGATCGTCGGCACTTCGACGATCGCGCGGGACATCACGGTCGCAAAGCGGGCTCAGCGCGAGTTGCACCTGATGCAATCGATCGCCTTGGCCATGAACGAAGCCGAGCGCGTCGAGGACGCCGTGACTATCGCACTTCGGGAGATCTGCCGAACGATCGGCTGGCCGTTCGGGCAGGCGTGGCTGCCTCATCCGGACGGGGACCACATGGCGGCGGGCCCGGCGTGGAGCTCGAACGCTGCCCGTTTCTCCGTCTTCCGCAAGGTCTCCGAGGACATGACGTTCGTGCGCGATGCGGGGGTCGTGGGACGCGTGTGGGCGAGTCGCGAACCTCTGTGGGTGCCGGACGTTCTTCGGGAAGCGAGCTTCAAGCGCCAAGAGGGGGCGCGGGCGGCGGGGCTG
>JACPRB010000194.1 GCA_016190155.1 Planctomycetota bacterium | reverse complement strand
TGTCGCTCGAGATGGGCGGCAAGAACGCGATGATCGTGATGGACGACGCCGACCTCGACCTCGCGCTCGACGGCGTGCTGTGGGGCGCGTTCGGCACGACCGGCCAGCGCTGCACGGCCACGTCGCGGTTGATCCTGCACAAGAAAGTCCATGACGAATTCCTCGCCAAGCTGCTCCCGCGCGTGAAGAAGCTGCGGCTGGGGAACGGCCTCGATCCGAAGGTGGAGGTGGGCCCGGTCGTCAATAAGGGGCGCGTCGAGGCCATCCACCGGTACGTCGAGATCGGGAAGAAAGAAGGCAAGCTGCTTTGCGGCGGCGAACCGGCCACGGAGGGCGAGCTCAGGAAAGGGCACTTCTACAAGCCGACGATCTTCGACGAGGTGAAGCCGACCGCGCGCATCGCGAAGGAGGAGATCTTCGGGCCGGTCCTCTCGGTGCTGACGTGCGGATCGCTCGAGGAGGGCCTGCAGATCGCCAACGCGGTGGAATACGGGCTCTCGAGCTCGATCTACACGCGGGACATCGCGGCCGCCTTCCGGGCGATCGAGGACTTGGAGACCGGTATCGTGTATGTGAACGCGCCGACGATCGGGGCGGAGGCGCATCTGCCGTTCGGCGGCTGGAAGAACACGGGCAACGGTCACCGCGAGGGCGCGCACACGATCTACGACGTCTTCACGGAATGGAAGACGGTGTACATCGATTACAGCGGCCGGCTGCAACGGGCGCAGATCGACACGGCGGAGGAGAAGCCGGCGGGCGGCAAGGCGCGTCGATGACATGTCGCTTCGATCGCAGTCGTGGGTCGCCGCGTCGCTGGTGACGTCGGGGCTGCTGGGGCGGGTCGCCTCCGGATCGATGCGTGCCTTGGGTTGGCTGACGTGGCCCAGCGCGGGATGCGTCGGCATCGGCTTGCTGACGGCGCTATTCGCGGTGCGGGCGGTGATTCGTCACATCGCCGGCCAGAGCGCCCGGGTGGAATCCGTTCTGGAGGAGGCGGCGCGAGCGCGCGAGGCGGATTCCAGGAACAAAACAGGCGGGGAATCCGTAAAATAGCAATCCTTCAAGGAGGACCTAGATGAGGCATGCACGGATGATCCTCGCGGGGCTGCTGCTCTTGGGATCGACGGCGGTGGCCGTGGATGAGGAGACCTACCAGGTGAAGGTCGTGGTGAGCGGGATGAGCTGACCCGGCACCTGAGGGGCCGCCGTGAAGAGCGGCCTGGAAGGCCTGGAAGGCGTGGTGAGCGTGACGCAGGAGAAGTTCAGCAAGGGTACCGGCATCTATCTCGTCGAGATCGGGGAATCCAAGGGCGTGACCTATGCGGCCTTGGAAGAGGCCGTGGAGGGATACACGCTCGACGGGGCCGAGATTACCGTGGTGGGCGCCGTGGAGAAGGACGACAAGGGGCACCGGCTGATTGCGCGCGGTTCCGGCGCCAAGTATCAGCTGGTGAATCCGGAGAAGAAAGAGGGCGAGAAGGAAGCGCCGGACGTCACCGCCCAGGCGGACGGGTTGGTGAAGGAAGGCGTCAAGGCGATTCAGGTGAAGGGGGCCCTCAAGGCGGCCGAGGGCGGCCAGCAGGTCATTCATCTGGAATCGGCGGAGGCGGCGAAGAAGAAGGAAGAATAGGAGACGCGTTCGCCGATTGAGGAAAGCCCTTCCCCGTGTGCCGGGTAATGTATAATTAATGTAATTGCCCCCGGCCCGGGCACGTTGGGGAGGGAAGACGTGTGATTCGGCGATGGGCGTTGTACGCGTTGTCGGCGGTGATGGTCGTGCCGATCCTATCTCCGATGACGGACCGGCGGCGAACGTCCCGACCGGCGGTCATCACGCCCCGCTGGCGGGGGGAAGTGCTCGAATACCTGCGTGCCGAAGAATACCGCCCCCGGGACTTCGCGGGAGAACACCGGGCGCAATTTGTCAATCGTGCCCAGGGGTTGCGGGCCTGGTTTCGTGCGGACGGCGTCGAGTTTCGCCCGCGTGAGGGCGATGACTGGCATTGGGGCGTGAGAGTGGCCGAGATCGCGCGAGGCGAGGCGCGCGTTCCGGTCCCGCCGAGCGAGCCGCGCCTCGAGGAGAGTCGCGTTTCGTACGAACGGGCCTGGGGCAGGGAATGGTATGAGAATCGGCCCGAGGGAATCGAGCAGCTGTTCGAGATCTGGGAGCGGCCGCCGGGCGACGGTCCGCTGGAGATCCGGATGCACGTCGAAGGCCTGCGGCCTTCCTCCGTCTCGGCGCAACGCGTGACGTTCGCGGCCGGCGCGGCTGACGTGTTGACGATCGCGAAGTTGTCCGTGAGCGACGCGGCGGGGCAGGCCGTGCCGGCGGAAATGGCGTGGGCGGACGGTTCGCTGAACCTCCGGATCCGGGACGAAACGGCGACGTACCCCATCATGGTCGATCCGCTGGCTTCGAGTCCCGCCTGGACGGCGGAGAGCGATCAGGCTTGGGCGTATCTGGGGAACTCCGTCGCGACGGCCGGCGACGTCAACGGGGACGGGTATGACGACGTCATCGTGGGCGCGTACATGTACAACAACCCGCTGGCGGATGAGGGGCGGGCGCTCGTCTTCCACGGATCGCCCACGGGGCTGTCCGGTACCCCGAACTGGATCGCCGAGGGGGAGCAGGACAGCGCGTTCTTCGGCATCTCGGTGGCGGCCGCCGGCGACGTGGACGCAGACGGCTACGCCGACGTCATTGTGGGCGCGTACTTGTACAACAATCCCGAGTTGGATGAAGGGCGCGTCTTCGTCTATCACGGTTCGGCTGCCGGACTGTCCTCCTCGGCGAATTGGACCGCGGAGATCAACCAAGCCACGGCCGACTTCGGGGCGTGCGTGTCGACCGCGGGGGACGTCAACGGAGACGGCTACAGCGACGTGGTGATCGGCGCGGACTTCTATCAGAACGATCAGACCGACGAAGGAGCCGCGTTTGTGTATCACGGCTCCGCGACGGGACTGTCCTCGGCGTGGGACTGGATGGTGGAAGGAAACCAGGCCAATTGCGGATTCGGAGCGTCCGTTTCGACGGCGGGAGACGTCGACGGGGACGGCTACGACGACGTGATCGTGGGCGCGTATCTCTTCAATAATGGCCAGTCCGGTGAGGGTCGCCTCTTCGTCTATCACGGATCGGCGGGAGGATTGTCCTCGTCGGCGAACTGGACCGCCGAGAGCAACATGGTGGACGCACGGCTGGGCAACAGCGTTTCGACCGCCGGGGACGTCGACGGCGACGGGTTCGCGGACATCATCGCCGGGGCCTTCTGGTACACCAATCCCGAACTTAGGGAAGGCGCCGCGTTCGTCTATCACGGTTCCGCGGGGGGACTGCCGGTGGCGCCCAGTTGGAGTGTTGAAGGCAACCAGGCGAGCGCCTACCTGGGCATCTCCGTGGCTGCCGCCGGGGATGTCAATGGAGATCTCTACGGCGATGTCATCGTCGGGGCCTATTGGTACGACAACCCGGAATCGAACGAGGGTATCGTCCGCGTGTACGAGGGATCCGCCGCGGGGCTGCCGGGGGCGCCGAGCTGGACGGCTGACAGCAACCAGGCCAGCGCATATTTCGGCAGATCCGTCTCCGGAGCGGGAGACGTTAATGGAGACGGTTTCGGGGATGTCATCGTCGGAGCCTACGGGTATGACAACCCGGACTCCAGCGAGGGAAGGGCCTTCGTCTATCATGGGGCCGGCGGCCCGGGGCCCGTCGTCACGAACGTCACGTCATCGACAGCGGACGGTTCGTACGGAGTGGGTGCCGCGATTGCGGTCACCGTGACGTTTTCCGCGGCGGTCTATGTGACGGGCACGCCGCAGTTAACGCTGGCGACGGGTGGACCCGGTACGGTCGTGAATTACGCCGGCGGCTCGGGCACGGACACGCTGACGTTCACGTACACGGTGGGGGCGGGGCAGAACTCTCTGGATCTGGACTATACGGCCTCGACCGCGCTGGCTCTCAACGGAGGGACGATCCAGGATGGCGCGAGCAATAACGCCGTTCTAACGTTGCCCTCTCCGGGCGCCGCCGGCTCCCTCGGCGCCAACAAGGCCATCGTGATCGATACCACCGCGCCTACCGTTACCAATGTCACCTCCACCACCGCGGACGGGACCTATGGCGTCGGCGCCACCATCGCTGTGACCGTCACGTTCTCCGAGGCCGTCACCGTCACCGGCACCCCCCAACTCACTCTCGCCACCGGTGGCCCCGGCACCGCCGTCAACTACTCTTCCGGTTCGGGCAGCAACACGCTCACCTTCACTTACGCCGTCGCCGCAGGACACGCCTCCTCCGATCTTGACTACACGGCGACCACGTCTCTGAGCGGCACCATCCAGGACGCCGCCCTCAACAACGCCACCCTCACCCTCGCCTCGCCCGGCACCGCCGGCTCCCTCGGCGCCAACAAGGCCATCGTGATCGACACCACCGCGCCTACCGTTACCAATGTCACCTCCACCACCGCGGATGGGACGTATGGCGTCGGCGCCACCATCGCCGTCACCGTCACCTTCTCCGAGGCCGTCACCGTCACCGGCACCCCACAATTGACTCTCGCCACGGGTGGCCCCGGCACCGCCGTCAACTACTCTTCCGGTTCGGGCAGCAACACGCTCACCTTCACTTACGCCGTCGCCGCAGGACACGCCTCCTCCGATCTTGACTAC
>JACPRB010000198.1 GCA_016190155.1 Planctomycetota bacterium | reverse complement strand
TTCTTCAACACGCTCATCCCACCCACATACGGCCGCAGCGCCTCGGGGATCGTGACGCTGCCGTCCGCGTTCTGGCCGTTCTCCAGGATCGCGATCACCGTGCGCGGCAACGCGATGCCGGAGCCGTTGAGCGTGTGGACGTGCTTGAGCTTGCCGTCGACGTCACGGAAGCGCGTGTTGAGGCGGCGCGCCTGGAAGTCGGTGAAGTTCGAGCAGCTCGAGACCTCCAGCCATCGCCCCTGCGAGCCGTCGGCGGCGTAGGAGCCCGGCGCCCACGCTTCGATGTCGTACGTCTTGGCGCTGGCGAAGGACATGTCGCCGGTGCACAGCAGGACGACACGATAGGCGAGTCCCAATCGCTGGAGGATGTCCTCCGCTTCCGTCACGAGCTTCTCGTGCTCGTCCCAGCTCTTGTCGGGGTGCGTCCACTTCACGAGCTCCACCTTGTCGAACTGGTGGATGCGCATGAATCCGCGCGTGTCGCGCCCGTAGGCGCCGGCCTCGCGGCGGAAGCAGGCGGTGTAGGCGGTGTGATAGATCGGTAGATCCGTGTGGCGCAGGATCTCGTCGCGGTAGAGATTGGTGACCGGCACCTCCGCCGTCGGGATGAGGAACAGCTCCTCGTCGCGCACGCGGTACATGTCCTCTTCGAGCTTGGGGATCTGCCCGGTGCCGAACATGCTGGCGCGGTTGACGAGATACGGCGGCCAGATCTCGGTGTAGCGATGCTCTTTGATGTGGATGTCGAGCATGAAGTTGATGAGGGCGCGCTCCAGGAGGGCGCCGGCGCCCATCATGAGGAGCCAGTGCGAGCCGCTGATCTTGGCGGAGCGCTCCTCATCGACGATCCCGAGCGCCGCGCCGATTTCCCAGTGGGGCTTGGCAGGGAAGGAGAAGGCGCGCCGTTCTCCCCACGTGCGGACGGTCTTGTTGGCGGCCGCATCCTCGCCGACCGGAACGGTCTCGTGAGGGAGATTGGGGATCCAGTGGAGTTCGGGATCGAGCTTCGCCTCGAGCTCGCGCGTCTCCTTCTCGACGCCGGCGGCGTGGTCTCCCGCCTCGCGGGCCTTTGCCTCCAGCGAGGGGTCACTCTTGCCCTGCTTCCTGAGCTTGCCGACCTCTTCGCTGATCTTCTTGCGCTCGTGGTTGAGCTGGTCGAGCTGCTGCTGGAGCTTCTTGCGCTGCTCGTGGAGTTGGCAGATCAGATCGACGTTCCCGCGCTTCTCGCGCTTGTGGGCGACGGCCTGTTTCACGCGTTCGCGGTTTTCGGCGATGAACTTGGCGTCGAGCATGGGGAGAGACTCTAACCGGGATTATTTGCGCCCCAGGCGAGATCATCGACACATCGTCGAGGCGTTACCTCTGTTCGTGAAAGGAGTAGGCTAGCGGCCGGGCGGGGGCGCCGTCAAGGGCTTGACACCGAAGGGGCGACTCGCTAAACTCTGCAACCTCTTACCGGGGCTCGTTTAGGGGAGACATGGCGAAGGAAGAAGCAATTCGCGTTACGGCTACGGTCCGGGAATCGCTCCCGAATGCGATGTTCCGGGTGCAGCTGGAGAACGGACACTTGGTTCTTGCCCATGTTTCCGGCAAGATGCGTATGAACTTCATCAAGATCCTACCTGGCGACAAGGTCGTCATCGAGATGTCTCCCTACGACCTGTCCAAGGGGCGGATCATCTATCGAGAGCATTAGATGAAAGTCCGACCTTCCGTCAAGCGGATCTGCGAGAAGTGTCAGATCATCCGGCGCCGGGGCCGGGTACGCGTGATTTGCGCCAATCCGAAGCACAAGCAGAGGCAGGGCTAGTATGGCACGTGTTGCAGGCGTCGAGATTCCGGCCCACAAACAGGCGTGGGTGTCGCTGACGTACCTCTTCGGGATCGGGCCCGCGCTGGCGCGGAAGATCCTCCAGGACGCGAACGTTCCCGAGACTACGAAGGTCAAGGATTTGACCGAGGACCAGCTGGCGCGCATCAACTCCATCATCGACAAGAACTACGTCGTGGAGGGGCAGCTGCGCCGGCAGATCCAGCAGAACATCCAGCGGCTGAAGGACATCACCTGTTATCGCGGGTTCCGGCATCGTCGAGGGTTGCCGGTTCGAGGTCAGCGGACGCGGTCGAACGCGCGTACGCGAAAGGGGCCGCGCAAGACGGTTGCGGGCAAGAAACAGGCCAAGACGCCTACGTAATCGAGGAGAAGGAATGGCTGACGAGAAGGAAAAGAAGGACGCGAAGCCTGCGGCGGATCCGGCGGCGGTCGCCGCGCCCGAAGCAGGCAAGGAGGTCGCCAAGAAGGCCAAGAAGGTCAAGAAGCTCGTGCCGCACGCGGTGTGCTTCATCAAGGCGACATTCAACAACACGATCATCACCATCACCGATCCGAGCGGCGAGACGCTTTGTTGGTCCTCGTCCGGGACGATCGGATACAAGGGTTCGAAGAAGTCCACTCCGTTCGCCGCGCAGAAGGCCGCCGAGGCGGCCGCGGAGAAGGCGCAGAAGTTCGGGGTGCGCGAGATCGACGTCAAGATCAAGGGTCCCGGCGCGGGACGCGAGAGCGCTATTCGCGCGCTTCAGGCCGCGGGGTTGGACATTCGGGCCATCGAGGACGTGACGCCGCTGCCGCACAACGGCTGCCGTCCCCGCAAGAAGAGGAGAGTGTAGCGTGGCGAGGGTTCTCGGAGCGAAGTGCCGCGTGTGCCGGCGGATGGGTTTGAAGCTCTTCTTGAAGGGCGCCCGGTGTGAGACCGCGAAGTGCGCGATGGAGAAGGACAAGAAGCGGCGGCCGCCCGGCGCGCACGGCGAGAAGCGCATCCGATCCACCGACTTCGGCATCCACCTGCGCGAGGTGCAGCGGGCCAAGAAGATGTACGGCCTCCTGCAACGGCAGTTCCGAAGGTACTACGACGAAGCGGAGCGACAACCGGGCAATACGGGCGACGTCCTGGTGCAGATGCTGGAGCGCCGTCTGGACAACGTCGTCTACCGCATGCGGTTCGCCATCTCGCGCGACCATGCCCGGCAGATGATTCTGCACGGGCACTTCCGCGTCAGCGGGAAGAAGGTGAGCGTCCCTTCGTATTTCGTGAGCGCCGGGGACATCGTGGAACCCGCCAAGCGCGAGAAGAGCCAGAAGATCGTCAAGGAGGCCTACGCCTTCAAGAAGATGATCGATGTTCCTTCGTGGTTGAAGGTGGAGGAAGAGCCTTTGCGGGGAACGGTCGTGCAGCTGCCGGTCGCGGGTGAAGTGGCCGTTCCGCTGGAGTCGCAGTTGATCGTCGAGTTCATGAGCCGGTAGTCCCGGCGTACCGTAAATGAGGAGATAGAGTTCCATGCGCGTTCGCTGGAAAGACTTCGAGCTGCCGAATCGGGTCGTCGTGAACGAGAAGACGGCCACGCCGACGTACGCGGAGTTCGTCTGCGAGCCGTTCGAGCGAGGCTTCGGCACGACGGTCGGAAACGCCCTGAGGCGCGTCCTCTACTCGTCCATCGAGGGCACCGCCGTCACGGCGGTACGGATCAAGGGCGTGGCACACGAGTTCTCCACGATCGAGGGGGTGGTCGAGGATGTCACCGACATCGTGCTCAACCTCAAGCAGCTCGTGGTGAAGATCGCCGGCGACGTGCCGACTCGCACGCTGAAGCTCGATGCGGCGAAGAAGGGGACCGTGAAGGCGTCGATGTTCGCGCCCGAGTCGGGCGTGGAGATCGTCAATTCGGACCTTCACATCTGCACCCTGGCGGACGATACCAAGCTGTCGATGGAGGTGGACGTCCGGCGCGGCCGCCGGTACGTGACCTCGGAGGAGCACTCCAAGGAGCATCCGGAATTGGGCGTGATTCCGGTCGATTCCAGCTTCTCGCCCGTGAAGCGCGTCCGCTATCAGGTGCAGAACACGCGCGTGGGCAAGCTGACGAACTACGACCGGCTGATCATGGAGATCTGGACGAACGGCACCGTCACGCCCGACGAGGCGCTGGTGGAGGCGTCCAAGATCCTGCGCAAGCATCTCAATCCCTTCGTGCAGTACTTCGAGCTCGGCCGGGAGCTGCAGATCAACGAGAAGAAGGAAGAGGAGATGCGCCGGAAGGAGAAGGAGAAGGAGGAGCTGCGCCAGAAGCTGTCGATGTCGATCAGCGAGCTCGACCTCTCTGTCCGCAGCGCGAATTGCCTGTCCGCCGAGCACATCGAGACGATCGGCGAGCTCGTGGCGCGGTCGGAGGCGGATCTGCTCAAGGTGCGCAACTTCGGCAAGACCTCGCTGCGTGAGGTCAAGAAGAAGCTGGCGGATCTGGGGCTGAACCTGGGCATGGACTTGGAAGGGATTTTCGGGAAGAAGCAGCCGACGCTGGCTTCATAGCGCCGTTCGGACTCTTAGGATTCGTTTATGCGACACCGACTGAAAGGCCGCAAGCTCGGGCGCACGACCGCGCACCGTGAGGCGATGGAGCGCAATTTGGTCACGAGCTTGTTTGTGTATGGGCGCGTGACCACGACGGTGACGCGCGCCAAGGAATTCCGCGGCGCGGCGGAGCATCTGATCACGCTGGCCAAGCGCGGGGGCGTCGCGAATCTGCGCCGGATCCTGTCGGTGGTGCAGGACAAGAAGGTCGCCAAGAAGCTGATCGAGGACATCGCGAAGCGCTTCAAGGATCGCCCGGGGGGCTATACACGCATCGTCAAGTTCGGCGGCAGCCGCTGGGACGGCGAGGGTCGAGGCTGGTCTGCGTGGAATCGTCTGGGAGACAACGGCCCTCGGGCGATCTGGGAGTTGGTGGATCGCAAGCCGCCCGAGGAGGAGCAGCGTTTGGCGGGACGTGGCAAGCTGGCGCAGCAGGACGACGAGAAGCGCCGGCTGGAGAAGAAGGGGAAGGCCAAGGCCAAGGCAGGCGCGAAGGGGTAGGAGAGCGGTTCGCCCGTTCATGCACTCGAACGGACGAACCGATGAACGGATGAGCCATTGGACGCTCAGGGCGTCCTCTTGAACATCGCTCTCGCCGCCCCCGTGGATTCCGCGAAGCGCAGGATCTTGGACAGCCCCAAGACCGCGAACACATCCTGTATCTCCGGCGGAGTGCCCGCGAAGATGATGTCGCCGTTATTGTCCGTGGCCGTGCGGAGCGAGTCGATGAAGCATCCGAAGCCGGCGCTCGAGATGTACTTGGTGCTTTCGAGATTCACCACGATTCTGTAGACGCCTTTCTGGAAGATGCCCTCGATCGCGGATTCGACCTTCGAGAAGTTGGACCAGTCGAGATAGCCCTCGATCTTGAGTTCGTACAGGCCGCTTTCGAGCTCCGCCGCCAACACTTTGATTTCGTTCATCGGGCGTCCGAGAGAGTATATCCCGTTGAGCGACCGGGAGCCAGAACGCCTACGCCCTGAGCAGCGCTTCCTGACCCAATTCGAGGTCGAAGAGCCGCTCCATCTCCAGCTTGAGCGTCTCCAACTCGGGGTCGGCGATCGGCGGGTCGACGATCTCCACCGTTTCTCCGTCCCAGGCCTTCTCCAGAACGAGCCAAGCGCGACTTTCGCGGGTCTTGGAGCCGACCGCCTTCAGTCGCCGTTTCCGCATCAGGAGCAGCGCCGTCAGGTATGCGACCTTGGAACGCGTCTCCTCCTGCGGAGGCTGCGCCGTAAGCTTCTTGAAGAACTCGACCATGGCGGCCACGTCCTCCAACCGTCGCTGCTCCCGCTTCGGGGCGACGGTGTACCAAAACGAGAACGGCTCTTCCGCGCGTTTCTCCCAGCAGCACAGGCACTGGTCGCGGCGCTGGAATCGGCCGTCGGCCTCGAAGATGGCCGAGAGATGGCGCTCCTCGCTGTCGAAGGGCCGGCCGCAGACCGTACATCCGGATTTCCGTCGCTCGATCTTCCAGTCTTCCATGGGAGATTCCTAAGAGCGTGTCAGAAGAGGGGAGGGGGAGAGTGCCGGGAGACGGAGAGAATCCTCCGGAGTGGAAGAATTCAGGGCGCGGTTCAATCCGGGCTTGTGCGAGGAAACAGAGGGAAGCAGAGCACGCAGAGAGGAAACCGACACCAGAGGACGCAGGGGACCCTGAGA
>JACPRB010000197.1 GCA_016190155.1 Planctomycetota bacterium | reverse complement strand
GTGGGGGAAGGCGAATCCTCATCTCGCGGCGATCGCGAAGATCGCGTCCGACAAGCTGGGCCTCGTCGCGATCCGCCTGACGTGGCACCGGGAAAGCCGGCGAGGAGAAGAGCTCAGGGGACTCATCATGGAAGCCGCGCGCGAGCTGGCCACGAATCCTCGCGCGGCCGACTACGCTTGTGCCGAGCACCTGCTCCAGGCCGCAGCCGCCTTTCATCAAGGAAACGAACGCCTCGAGATCGCGTGGCTCCTCAGACCGGTCTACGAACGGCGCCGGGAGATCGCCGGCGCGATGGCGCAGTGGGATCGCCACGTCCTGAACTCTCTTTACGCGATGGGCCGTCATGACGAGGCGTTCGCCAAGCTCAGGGAGATGGCGGGGCATCACGCCGCCGACCCAAGCATCCAGCGTGAATACGCGCAAGCGCTCGTGCAGCGGGGAGAGGTGGACGCCGCTTTGAAGCACCTCTCGTCAATGGAGACCGAAACGGCCTGCCATATCCTCTTCCAGTCATATCGCCTTGAGTCGTTGGTGGCCTACGTGGACGAGAAGATGCCGCAACAAGACCTCACGTCACAAGTTCTCAACCAGTACCTCTCCGCGCTCATCATGCTCGATCGGGAAGATGAGGCATGGAAGCGGATCGAGAGCTGGCTCGACACCGACAATCGGAAGCGCATCGAAGCCGCCGTCCAGTACGCCATCGGACGAGGCTACAACCTTTACTCGTACCGGAGGCGGTTGGACGACAAGCACGCCGATATGCTGGCGCGGGCCGTGCGACGTTTGTCGGCTCATTCCACGTCCGTCCTTTACGCGGGCCAGATCCTCAGCAGTGCCGACTTCCTTTCGACCGACGTCGGCCGAGCACTGCAGAAGGAGTTCTTCGATCGACTCGCGAAGGGTACCACCACTCTCCCGGCCGACGAGATTCAGCGACTCGTCGGTCTGGTTCGCCATCACTACATGCCCGATGAAGGTGAAGCATCGTGGCAGAGAATCTTCAGCGAGATCGCCCAGCGCTGGGAACGTGAGGCCGCCGAGGACCAGAAGACCGTCCTGGCGGCCGTGATTTCCTCGTACGGCCCGGCGGAACTGCAGATCGACTACTGGCGGAAAGTCCTCGCCTCGGCCTCGACGGACGCGCAAAGACAGCAGGCGGCCCAGATGCTTTTCACCCTCCTCATGGGCGGGCCTTGGACGCGCGAGAACGAGGCCGAACTCACGCGGCTGCTTTCACCGTCCAGCGCGTTTCTGCAGTTCGCGACGTGGCTGCCCTCGGCGCGCGCCGAAGCGACCGTGCAGGCGCTTCCGAACGTCAACGAGATGCCGCGGCGCGAGCTCAAGGCCGCCCGAGAGCAGGCGCTCAAGGAGGCGCGAACCGCGGCGATCGACCTCTTCCGCGGCCTTGAGACGCAGAAGGAGCTCGAGACGATCAAACCCTGGATCCGGGTGGAACGGCTCTATCTGCAGGCGAAGATCAAGCAAGACTTGCGGTCGGTCCACGCCGACGCGATGGCCGCGCTGCGCGAGATCCTCAAGGGCGGCGAGGAGCATCGCGCCCTCGCGCTCCGTCTGGTCGCCACGCTCATGTACGTGGGGACCCTAGAAGAGGCGGGCCGTGAAGAAGTTCTTTCTTTCCTCAAGGAAGCCGACGGCGACGTTCTTGACTGGAAGGAAATGACCTATCGCTTCCTGATCGCCCTCGATCGCGGCGACGAACTCGAAGCGATGTTGAAGGAGTGGACCGGCGACGATTTCGAGAAAATCCGCTGGGGGCGAGACACCGCGATGATCTTGGCGGAGCGCAATCGGATCGACGAGGCCGTGGCGCTCTTCGAGCACATCGAGACGGTCGACGAGCTTGAACACCAGGACTACCGGACGCTGGCGGACTGGTACATGGTCCAGGGAAGGCCGGACAAGCGCCGCGTCGCGCGGATCAAGTCGTGGCAAGCGCTCTCGGAATACGCTCTTTCGGCCGATCTGCAACGGGAATACGGCAAGGTCCATCGCGGCGGCGACTCCATCCCTTGCGAGCTGGACGAGGAAATCCCGTTCAAGTTCATCGCCCTCTTCCGCAAGTCGCAAGATCCCCGGAACTGCGTGTGGTTGCTGCAGCAGTACTACGATTCGACCCGCGACTTCCGTCTCCTGGAATGCCTGCCCGAGGCGGTCCTGGGACAGTCGGCCCAGAGGATCTATCCCTTCCTGGCGGGCTTGCGCGCCGTCACCGACAAGCTCCAAGAGGAAGCGACGCTCGACCGGTTATCGAAGCATCTGGCCGCGCTGCACGCGCAGGCGGAAAGCGACGTCGACCGTCGCGCGCTGCGGCTGCTCGAGTTCGCGGTCGAGCGCCGCGCCTGCGACCAGAGCCACGGCGCGCAGCCTCACGTGACGGCGGCGCTCCGCGCGCTCAAGGAGGCCGAAGGCGGGACGTGGGCGGACGGCGAGGCGGAGATGATGGCGGGATTCCTGGCGAGCCAAGGACCTATCGTCCCCGCCGCCCTGGCCGAGGAACAGCTCCGCCAATTGCGCGCGCTCCATCAGGGCGCGGCGCCGGGGACGGAAGCTCGTCTCACTATCGCCGGACACGCCGCGAGCGCCCTCTGGTCGCACGGACAGAAGGACGCCGCGGTGCGCATCCTGGGGCCCGCCCTCGACGAGAGGCGCCAGGCGAACGGCGGCCTGCTTCCCGTGTCGGCCAACGATCCCCTCAGCGCCTACGCCGGATATCGGGAAGGGATGGGAGAGTATGCGACGGCCGAGGAGGTGTGGCTCGCGGAGCTCCGGAGTCCGCGCCTCGCCCAGCAGAACCTCTGGCTCAAGGAGCAACTCTTCGCGCACTACCAGCGGGCGTACGCCGACCAAGCCGAAGTCTCGCTCGGGAAAGGGGACGCGTTGTACGCCGCCGCATACGCTCGCCTCCTGGAGGAGCTCCTACGGCCGTCGAATGAGCATCACGCGCATCAGCTCATTCAGACGCTGTGCGGGATGTGGCTGGCGCGCCCGAGCGAGCCCGTGCGAGAGAGCAGCATCGAATTCGCGTTCAAGGTCCTGCCGCGCGTCCTCGCGATGTACCAGTATCGACAAGGCCAGGAAAGCGTCTCCGTCGTGACCCAGGCGCTGGAGAAGATCCACGGCCCCAAGAAGGTGGTCGCGTTCCTCGTGGATCGAGCGGAGTCGGAGCCGCGCTGGCTTCGCCTGCAGAACCAGGGCTTCTGGAGCCGCCACGGGGCCACGCTCGCGCATGCCATCGCCCGGGCCAAGCCGCTGGATCCCGCGTTGGAGGAGCGCGCCCTCGCCGTCGTCGCGCGCGAACTGCGGGAGGACCTGCGCTCCGGCCTGCGCATCCACGGCGGCGCCTATCATGACGATCATGGTGACTTCTGGGCGGAGAAGAAGGAGGAGTTCGCCCGCGTCGCCCGCGAGGTTCTCGCGGAACGGCCGCGATCCGAGGGGCGCATCACGCACGTCGCGACGTATCTCTACGAAGGTCTCTCGCTGGCGAGCGAGGCCATCGATCTTCTGGCGGGCGCGCATCGCGATGCTCTCCTGGGACTCGAGTCCACGCATCTGCTGACTCGGTATCTCCAGGAGCAGAACCGATACGCCGAATCCGTTCCGATCCTCGAGAGACTGGTCGCGCAGCGGCCCGATCGTCTGGAGTTCCACATCATGCTCATGCGCGGGCACTTTCACACCGGCGCGAGCGAACGACTGCAGGAGGTCCGGAAGGCGGCCGACGCGTATTTCCACGCCTCCGGCCGCTGGACCGAGCAGGTCATCGCGACGTTGGGGCAGGCGTGTCTGGAGACCCGGCTTCATGCCGAGTGCGCCGACTACTTGCGGGAGGCGATCGCCCTTCACGTGAAGACCGCGCCGAATCGGGGCGTCGGCGACGGTCAGCTGGCGGCGTACTATCGCGTCGCGGCGGGCGCGTATGCGGGGCTTGGGATGACGGCGAAGGCGGTCGACGCGGCGGCCGGAGCCATCGTCAGTTGGGGCCGCGACATTCATCAACGTGCCCAGGATCTGGCGCGCCTGGAGGAGGTTCTCGAGGCCGCCCAGGATCGCGACGCCTACGCCGCCCAGCTGTCGGCGGAGGCGGAAAAGACCGGCCTGGAGAATCCGATCGTGCGGAAGGCGCTGGCGAACGTCTATCTCAAGAGGGGCGAGCCCGCCAAGGCGATCGAGCAGGCGAGGTTGGCCGTCGCGAATCAACCCGACGACATGGAGACGCGGCGGATGTTGGTGCAGGCGCTGGACGCGGCGGGCAAGCGGCAGGAAGCGACGGTGGAACTGCTGGCGGCCGTCGCGGTCGCGGGTCACGATGTGGCGATCCCGAAGGAGCTCGGAGACCGATGGAAGAACGCGGGGGATCCGGGCGAGGCCGAGCGCGCCTACACGAACATGGTGGAGGTGTCCGCCGGCGAGTCGGAGGGCCATGAGGCGCTGGCGCGCGTGCGGGAATCCGAAGCTCGGTGGCCGGAAGCGGAGGCGCAGTGGCATCAGGTCATCCGCGTGCGGACGAACGAGCCCGCCGGGTACGTGGGGCTGGCGAGAGTGCTGATCCAGATGCGGAAGTGGGACGAGGCGCGGGCGATCGTGGACAAACTTCGAACCACGTCGTGGCCGTCGAGGTTCGGGGACGTGCGGAGCGCTGCGAACGAGATCGAGGAGCTGCTCAAGAGCCGGAAGTGAGGCGCGTTGACCCGGTCTATTCGTGAACAGAGGCAACGCTTCGACAAAGTGTCGTCAACCTCGCCTGGGACGTGAAAAATCCCGGTTAAAGCCGTTCGATCGCATCGAGGAGGCGATCGGCCTCCGATGCCCCGACCGCGGCAAGCGCGAAGTCCTTCAGTCCGCTTTCCAGATCAGCCTGAATGCGCGTCAAGAGCCGGCGGAGTTCGGAGGTCTGGACGTACTCGGTCGCCGCTTCCAGGTCCCGCCGACGCGCGAAGCGAAGAAGGGCCGCAAGGGCGCGGAAACTGCGGACCCAGTCGATCCATCGCAACTGCGACGTTTCCATCTCCCGCGGCGCCTGATCGAGGAAACTCCACCATCGATCCCTCTCGATCCAATAGCGCTTCTCCCGTCCCCTGCGCCGGACATGCATCGTGCCCGAGGTCGCCATTTCGCGGAGGGCCTGCTGCACGCCGGGGAACGAATAGCAGATGGCCTGCGCGATTTCGCGCGCATGACCGTCTTCGTGCGTCAGGAGATAGCCGACGGCCTCGGCTCGGATACCGATGCCGAAGAGGCCTCGTAAGCGGAAGCGCAGCGCCGCGCGAGCGCCGGTCGACACCGGGCGCGACAGGCCGCGCGGCTTGAACGGGGACCGCAGATAACCCGCCCTGGCGAAGTGCTCGTCGGTCGCGTTCAGCCTCGGGGTAAGCTCTTCGTCGCCCAGCAGGAAGAGGGGTTCAGGCTTGAATGGGCCATCCTGAATCGTCGCAAGTCGCCGCCACTTCGCCGAGGGCTCCTTCGACGCCAAGAGCGAACTGACGGCGGCGAGAAGTCGCCCCGGGTACTCGGCGTCCTGGCGCACGATGTTTCGCAGACGTTGGACATCCATCGCCCCGCCGTTCGTCAGCAGCCAGTCGAGCACTTCGTCGAAGAGCCTTGGCTCCGTGCGCGTGGCCTCGAGAGTGACGAGGCAAAGCGCTTCGGGATCGATCAGCGTTGGGTCCTTCGCCTCAGCTGAGCCGAGCACGCCGAGCTGCGTCCATTGCCGCCAGAGCAGCCGGTGCAGAGCATCCTCCAGTCGCTTTCTAAACTCGATCAGCCACATCCGGATATCCCAAGTATCGCAGGCAGCCTTGAAGTTGCTGCTTAACCCGGTCTATTCACGAACAGAGGCAACGCTTCAACTGTGTGTCATCAATCTCGCCTGGGAGGTGAATAATCCCGGTTAAAGCCTTCGGAGGTGTCATGGGTCATCGTCCACCGCGCAGCGGATTCAAGCTCACCGGCCGTCGGCTGGAGCGCGATGAGGTCGGCGATGTGGCGGCTGTTGGGGTCCTGATCTACGGCCGCGTAGAGCTTGAAATAGACCTGGTCCGCGCGATCGAGGAAATGCACCGTCAACGCAGGACCATATACGATGGGGTGAAGCCTCAGGGTTAGGCCATCGGGCACGCCGAAGTCGAGAATGCTGGTCGGGCCGGCGTTCAGCCAGTCGGCGGGCAGATTGAAGTCCTGCGCGACGATCGCCGCTTCCCGCAGAACGTAAGCGGGCAGCGGGTCGGACTTCAGGAGTCGAAGACCGTCCGTGTCCCGCCGCACGATGGCAAAGGCGTCAACATCTTTGGTCACGCCTCGCGTCATCAGATTCATGACATGGAGCGCCGCCCCGCCACACACGGCGAGCTCGATGGCGGGAGCCTTGGCGAACTCCAAGCGCTCCGCCAGGGCTGTGAGGGCCTGACTGATGTGGTCCTTCGCGGTGAACATAAATATACTTATACCATGCTACATATAAGGTACAAGTATATATTATCTAGTGACGGCGAATCCCTCCGCCACGCTCACCTCGTACGGCCTTCCCTCCACGCGCCCCCGCCGGATCTCCGCACGCGGCAGGCCCGCTCGCGCTGCCTCCGACAGCGGCACAACGGTTCGATCTACCCGCCGGAGAATCGACTCCAACTCCCCCCGATACCCGCGCCCCTCCATCTCCGCGTGCGCGGCGTAACAGACATAATCCGACTGCGCCCCCACCTGCCGGACGACCTCCTCGACGAAGTCTTCACGCGAGCGCGTCACGAGCCCCTCGTCCAGAGTCGGCAGCGTCACCGGAACCTGCGCAACGGCGAAGTCGCGTCCCTCGAAACGCGGCAGGAAAGGCCGCCCGCCGCGAACGTCGCTCGCCCACGCCAGCCCCGCCGCCTCTTCCAATTCAAGCAACCCGCGCGTGACCCGCCACGCAGGCGCGGCGAACGACGCCGGCTCCGCCCCCAGCGCCTCACGATACGCCCCCACCATCCGTTCGAACTCTCGATCGAGACGCTCGCGCGGGTACGACGGCAGCCGATCCTGCCATCGACGATGATCCCACCCGTGCATGCCCACCTCATGCCCCTCATCACGAATGCGGCGCACCATGCCGGTCAACCCGGCCCCGACCAGCGGCGCGGGAAGGATCGTCCCGTAAAAAGCCGTCGCCAATCCGTACGACCCGACCGCGTTCGTCCGCAGCATCTTCATCGCGAACGACGGCTTGAGCAGCCTCAACAGCGCCAGCCCCGACGCGTCGGGCCCGAACGCGACGAAGAACGTCGCCCGCGCCCGCACTCGACGCAACACCTCCAGCACGCCCGGCACGCCGTCGCGCAAGCCGTGATACGTGCAGACGTCCACGCGAAGGTGAAGCGGCGTCACCCCTTGGCTTCCATGGACGACGTCGTCAAGGACGGCCGGTGCTCGCTCTCGTAGCGGAACCAATCGATCGTCGCGCGCAGCCCCTCCTCGAGCGACGTCTGCGGCCTCACCTTCAGGATCGTCTTCATCTTCGTGATGTCCGGCACGCGGCGCTGGATGTCCTCGTAACGCGGCCCGTAGACCTCCTCCTGCTTGACGTACTTGAGATGCGCGCCCGGCTCGCGTCCGGCGATCTTGAGCATCGTCGTCGCCAGATCCAGGATCGACGTCTCGCGATCGTCCCCGACGTTGAAGGCGTGCCCGACCGCCTCCGGCTTCAACCCCGCGGCCATGGTCGCGCGCACGGCATCCTCCACAAAAGTGAAGCAGCGCGTCTGCGAACCGTCGCCGATGATCGTCAGCGGCTCCTCGCGCAGGAGCTGGCCCATGAAGATCGTGATGACGCGGCCGACGTCGATCTTGTCCAGACGCGGCCCGTAAATGTTGAAGTAGCGCACGACGCTGACGTCGAGCCCCATGCGACGAAACGCCCAGCAGTAATGCTCGGCGGCCGCCTTCGACGTGGAATAGCACCAGCGATCGGTCGTCGTCGCGCCCAGCACGCGGTCGTCGTCTTCCTTCCACGGCACCTTCGGATTCCGGCCGTAGACCTCGCTCGTCGAAGCGAACGTCATGCGCTTGCCGTGCCGGTGGGCCAACCGTAGAACATTGAGCGTTCCGAGGATGTTCACGTTGAGCACGTTGAAAGGATCGTCCACGTAGTGCTCGACCCCCACCACCGCCGCGTGATGGTAGACGAGATCCGCGCGGATCACGAACGCCTCCAGCGCCTCCGCGTCGAGAACGGACGCCTTCACATAGTGGAATCGCGGATTGGTCAGCAGATGGCGGACCTTGAGGTTCATGGCGGTGTCCAACGCCCAGACCTCGTCGCCCCGCTCGAGATGCGCCTCGGCCAAGTGCGATCCGATGAAACCGCCGCCGCCCGTAATCAGGACCTTCATGTTACCCTCCAAGACGCGCCCCGCGCTCCAGCACGGGTTTCGCGCCGCTGTTCTCAAGCGAACATTCCTCAATGCGATACGCGCCGTCGCCGGTGGCGACCAAGCCGTGGTCGTCCAGCACAGTCCCCGGCATGCCCCTCCCCTCGACCGGCAAACCCGCCCATACCATGATCTTCCGGCCCCCCAGGAACGTGAAGGCGCCCGGCCACGGATGAGTGACGGCCCGCACGAGGCCGTCGACCTTCCGGCTCGGGAGCGTCCAATCGATCCGACCGTCCTCGGGGGTGCGCCGCCCGCGATAGGTGGCCTTGGCGTGATCTTGCGGGATGCGCGGCGCGGTCCCGTCCCGAATCCGCGGCCAGATCTCGCCGAGCAGCCGCTTCGTCTCCTCGACCTGGCGGTTGAAGACACCGAGCGCCGTGTCGCGCGGCCCGATCTCGAAGCCACGCTGCGCCACGATGTCGCCGGCGTCCGGCTTCTCGACCATGTGGTGCAGCGTGACGCCCGTCCGCTCTTCGCCTTCCACCAG
>JACPRB010000204.1 GCA_016190155.1 Planctomycetota bacterium | reverse complement strand
GCCTCGACGTCGGCATCGAGGGCGCCGTGATCTCGCGATTCGACTTGAACGAAGACTGGGACATGGACTCCGCGGACTACCGCTTCGGTTTGCCCATCGGCTACCGCAAGGGGAACGTCGCCGTCAAGATCCACGCGTGGCATCTCACGTCTCACCTGGGCGACGAACTGATTACCCGCACGGGCGCCCGGGCCCTACGCTACAACAAGGAAGAACTCGCCTTCGGGTTCGCCTGTGACATCACGCCGGAAGTGCGTCTCTACGCCGACGGCGGGTGGGGGTTCCATCTGGATGGTCCGAAGGAGCGCTGGCGGTTCCAGCTTGGCGGGGAGTGGGTACGCGAGCATCTCTGGGAAGGCGCCCCGCGGACGTTCGTGGCCTGCGACCTCAAATGGCGAGAGGACACGGGCGATTGGGCGATCTCGATGCAAGGCGGATTCTGGATGATACAGAGCTCTGCCGCCGCCACGGCCGGCATGCGCATATTGCTGGAGTACTATCGGGGAACGGCGGCGCAGACGCAGTTCCCCGATGAGCGCGATCATTATTGGGCGCTGGGGTTCGCGGCGGGGTTCTGAGGATCCGGCCGCGCGATGGGCCCGTAGAACTCGGGCCGACGGTGCGCATCATCCGAGTTGCTCGCAGACCGGCAGATCCAGTTCCCGAGCGACCGCCTTGGCGGCGACCTGGACGTGCCGCAGGGAGGCGTGGCCGAAGAGGAAGAGCTCGCCGCCGCGCGTGCGCACTTTGAGGCCGTACCGGTCGCCGTGCCGGTCGATCAACAGGTCCGCGACGTCCGCTCGCGCGAAGCGCTTCCGTTGTGACGCGAAGAGATGGAGCCGGGAGAGGAACGTCCATCGGTCGCCGTGGATCTCCAGGCGATGCTCTCGCCAGAGGCGACCGAGGGCGACGAGGAGGCCCGCCGCGGCCGTGATCCACAACGCCGTGCCTCCCAGTCGCAGAAGGGGGGCCGCCCAGGCAAAGGGCAGGGCACGCAGCGCATCGTCGTAGAAGAGCGCGATCAGGAAGCTGAAGCCGGCCAGTATGACGGATTGCGCCAACGGGACGAGCAGATCGGGACGATACCGCGTTCGGATGATGGTCAGCGGCCGGCCGTCGCTCATTCCGCGGAGGAGGTCCAAGACGCATCCGTTCTCGCGCGCGGGGGAGGCAGGCATCTCGGGCATCATAGGAGCGGGCTGGACGAATTCCGCAACAATTAAAAACTACTTCCGCCGTCGGAAGAGCGCGAGCCAAAACGCCAGTCGGATCTTGCGAGCCCGGCCGTAGAAGACATGCCACCACAGGACCACGGCGAACAGGAGGCCGGCGCCGGCGGCGCCGAGGATCGGCCACACGGGAAGTCCGTCGACTTCCCATCGATACGGGGCCAGGAGCACGCCCGCCGCCACGAGCAGGCCGCACACGAGAAGTCCCAAGAAGACCTTCGTGCCCAGATCGTTCAGACTACGGCCGAGCCTGTCGATTTCCTTGTTGCGCATTTGAACCGTGAGCCGGCCCGACTGCAGATCGCTGACGATCTGATCGACCTGCAGAGGAAACTCGCGGAGCGAGCCGACCAAGCCGAGAAGCCCCTTGGCGGCCGTCTCGCCCACGGATTTGAGGCCATAGCGGCTGAACAGCAGCCGCCGGCGATAGGGGGCCACCGTCGTCTCGATCTCCAGATCCGGAGCGAGCGATCGAACCACGCCGTCGAGCGTCACCGCGGCCTTCACCAGGAGGGCGCAGTCCGTTTGTACGCGGATCTTGTGGCGGATCGCCAGGTCGAAGAGCTCCCTCATCAGGTTGCCGGCGTTGACATCGCTCAGCCGGCCGCTCATGTGCCGGGCCATCAACGACTCGATCTCGTCGCGGAACTGGATCAGATTGACGCGATCGGCCGGCGTGCCCAGCCGGTAGATCGTGCGCGCGGCATTCTCGGCGTCCTTCATCGCGATCGCCAGCGAGAGCTGGATGAGCAGGTCCTGCACGCCGCGCGAGAGACGGCCGACGAGACCGACGTCGAGGAACACCAGCGTTCCGTCGGGCTGGACGAGGATGTTTCCCGGATGCGGATCGCCGTGGAAGTACCCGTCGACGTAGACCATCTGGAATATGGCGTCGAGGAGGGTTTGGACGATCTTGTGCACGTCCTGCCGCTCGCGATCGATCTCGGTGATCTTGACGCCGTCGAGGTACTCCAGGCACAAGAGCGTTCGTGAGGTGGCTTCCTCGATGACCTGGGGGAAGCGCACTCCGGGGGTTTCCGCGAAGTTACGCCGGAACTCCTCGATGTTTCGGGCCTCGCGCAGGAAGTCGAGCTCCTCGAAGATGGAGCGTTCGAATTCCTTCACGATCTCGACGGGATGCCAGAGGATGCTCTCTTCCGTCGTCGCGTCGAGGATCCGCGCCAGCACATAGAGCAGATCGAGATCGGCGCGGATGGTCTTCTCGATTCCCGGGCGTTGGATCTTGAGGACGACCGCGCGGCCGTCGCGGAGGGTTCCCCGGTGGATCTGTGCGATGGACGCGGCGGCCATCGGGGTGGGCTCGATGTGCGCGAAGATCTCCTCCGGCGGTCGTCCGAGACGCTCTTCGAGATCCTTGGTGATCGCGGAGAATTCGACGGGGGCGACCTGGTCTTGGAGCAGCTTGAGCTCGTCGGTGAAGCTGGACGGGAGGATGTCCGGGCGCGTGGAGAGGACCTGGCCCAGCTTGACGAAGGTGGGGCCGAGATCCTGCAGCAGCAGCCGGAGCCGTCGGGGCATGCCGGAAGGGGGCGGCAGGCCGATGCGCCGGCCGTCCTGATGGCCGCGGCGGATCGCCTCCGCGATCTGATGGAAGCCGTGCTGGGCGACGATGGCGGCGATGCTGCTCAGGCGGCCGACGTCTTGCAGGGCGGTCTTGAGCACGAATCGACTCTAGCGCGGTGGCCGAGGCGAGACAAGCTTGAGGTGCCCGCGAAAAGGGCGGGCGCGTACTCGGTCATGTCGATCCCGGCATGGCCTTCCTTTCAGGCAGGCGCAGAATCACGGTGGGCTGCGGGTCCGTGGGCGGTCCGGCCCACAGGATTTCCCGCCTCTCGAGCTTGCGAATGCATTCGTCGCAGATCCCGGGCTGCGCGGGGTCACGGCCGTCGCCGACGACGGCCGCGCACCACTTGCAGATCACCCTGTTCATGCGGTCCCCCTCCCTGGTTCGTCCGACCTCTCTCCAGGTCGCTCGATCGGGACTCTCCCTATGAACACCCCATCGAATTGCCGCAGTTCATGCACTTGTAGCAG